>JAQUEZ010000159.1 GCA_028684915.1 Desulfobulbus sp. | reverse complement strand
CGCCTATCCTTGAGGGCTGTATAGTTGGTGGTGTTCACGGTGGGGCCTCCTTGGTTGGTGTTCAAGTCGGCCACAGTATGACATCATACGATACTGGCTAAAAGATGCGGTTGTTTTGACGCTTACTTTTTTTCAACTTCATAAAAAGTGATGGACTCGTAAAAAGTTCATCACGCTCTAAGAGATGGCTAGGTAAAAACGCAGATATACAAGAAGCAGTGTTTTTCCCGACTCGAAGGCATACATAAGGTATGTCGAGCCTCGGGGAAAATGCTGCGACGCAATAGATCGAAATTTTTACGACGCCATCAAAAGTCTAAAAATACCTAAATACAATAAGCCATTCTCGGGATTTTTTCACGAAAACTACTATCCTGATGTTTTTCCACCCCAAAATCGAACAGCTGGCATCACCAACACAGTGAGTTACGATGCAAGAGACGTCTTTTTTGGCGTTTCTGCCAAAATGACCATATTCAGTTCACGGCGCGGGTGTAACCTATGGCATTTCGTCATGGCGTATTCTATCAATATGAAATTAAGGAAATCAAATTTTTATTCCATGTAATGTCGGTTTTTTTATAAAGATTTCAAGATGCACGCGGTATTCGCAATGTAACGCGTGCGCCTTTGCCTGGCCGAGACCATATATCCATCTTCCCGTTAAAATCTCGCAGCATTTTTTTGACGATGGCCAGACCGGTACAATGAAGAGCGTCTTCCACCACCGGCTCGGTGGCACAATTTTGATTGTTGAGAAAGATCTGGAGGAGTTCAGCACCTGTCAGTTTGCCAAGCTCATCCCTACTCACCAAGTCCTGATCAAAACAGAGTCTAGCTATCAATTTCAGGTCAAACCCCACGCCATCATCCTCAACACTGACCCAGACCTCTCCCCCCTGACGAAGGGCTGAAAGGGAGATACGGCTATTTTTTTTCTTTTGGGACAGCTGACGCTGATCAACCGATTCCACCCCATGTTCTACACTGTTACGCAAGAGAGGAATGAGCAGATCTGCAAATTTTTCCATATCCAATTCCTCTTGCATGACACCAGCCCCTTCCAATCGAAAGTGGACCCGCTTGTTGAAATGAATCGCAAAGTCACGCACAACCCTTTGGAGGTGATGAGTAAAACCAAAGACAGCTTCCTGATTGAAGCTGCGGGTCAACTGGTCGAGTTCGCCGACAAAAGGTTCAAGCTCAGGAGGGAGCGTCATTAAGGTCATTTGCTTAACAATGGAGACTACGCGCGCCAGCTTTTGCCCATCGACAGTGACTTCAGCTGGAAACAGCGGCACGATGGGCCGAGTGGCAGGATGCGCGCCAAGACTTGTTGTCAAGTAGGTTTCTGCGTCCTGCACCTGCTTTTTTTTGCGCTGCTGCTGTTTAAGGACATCCTGCACCTGTTCTTCGGTGACCTCGCCCATGCCCACCAAGACTTCACCTATTCGCCGAGGCCGGTGGGTTCGCGAACTCCTTTGCAGCGAAAGCGCATCATCAACTGTGCGGGGATCAACCAGCCCCGCCTCGATCAGAAGTTCTCCCAAGGGTTGTCGAATCAATCCCTGCACAGCAAGGAGATGTTCCTCCATATCGGTGATGGTCAGAGTTTCAGTCAGGGGAAATCGCGCAAAAGCCTCTCGCATGGCATCTATGCAGCGAAGAAAAATACGCTCCGGGTATTCTGTCTGGAAAAAATCGCCCTGGATAAAACGATTCATGGCTGACTCGAGAGCCATGCTTAACCGTTCGAAATCTCTACATTCATAAATGGAAAAATTCTGCTTCAATCGGTGTAAAATCCTGCAAAGCTCAGCAACTCGTTCATGATCTATGGCAATAAAATCCCATAAAACGAATTCCTGTTCTACGGTGATCAACAACTGCTCGCACTCTTGAAAAAATGCATCCCTCATTTCCACGGAGACTCCCGCAAATGGAGTGGGATTTTCTGGGTCTGTACAGGCTTCGAGCAATGCTTCCGTGATGGCGGCCTGGAGTGCAGTCGCAGAGGCTGCCAGGCGTTGATCACTTTTCTCTCTAGCGATGAGTTCAAGTCCCTGGTCGACAAAGGTACAGGCTTCGATAAAGAGAGAGATATGCAACGGCGAGAGCTGCAACTGATTTAAACGGGCACTTTCCAGCATAGCCCCCATAGCCTCAGAGGGGGCGAGCAAGTATTCCAGTTGAAGAATCGAACCATTTTCTTTGATGGCCTGAAAAAGCTCACAGCCCCTACCAATGACGAAAAGCAACAAATCATCCCGACCGGACTCAACCAAAAGCGTGCGTAATTTGGGCAATATATCCTCGACCATTGCCCTACTTTGAAGAATAAAACGTTCCAGCACAGGCGTATTCTCTTCAGAAATCACATTTTTCTCCTAAACTCTTTCCCGCTAACATCTTCTCAAGCCCCTCTTGCAACCGATTATTATGCCTCGTTATGCCCAGGACGTTAAAGTCAAAACAGTGACACATAAACAGAAAGACGGCGGTGCCACTCGACAACAAGCGTCATTTTATTAATCTTGCACATTATTTTCGTCCCCAAGCAGGTAAGTTAAAGGTGGAATATATCTTGCTTTGAAGAATGCACGTAATGGTCGTACTGAGACAAAACAACATAAACGACAATGTATTCTTTGACGGACTCGTAAAAAGTCCATCACAATCTAAGAGATGGCTATGTAAAAACAAGATATGCAAGGAGCATTGTTTTCCCTGGATCGAAGGCATACATAAGGTATGTCGAGCGTCGGGAAAAACAATGCGACGCAATAGATCGAAGTATTTACGACGTCATCATTATTTGTAACTCTCTGTTTTCATGAGCCACTGTTTTTTGTCCTTATTTTTGCGCGACCATCACTTCATTTACCTACTGGTGCGAAACAGGCAATTCTCCCCACAGATGAGGGTTATGTTCTCTCGTTTATTCATCTTCTCGCTGCTGCTGATCACTGTCAACCTGTTTTGCGGAACAGGGGCTCAAGCGAGCTCTGTGCTCACGACGGTCAACCGCAGTGATGAAACAGCATCCTTGCAACTGTTTTTTCACTTTGATACTCTGCCGGAGTCCCGTCTCACCACCAATGGCCGACGTGTCGATCTCGAGTTGGTAGGGACAAATCTCGCCCGCCAACTGACCCTTCCGGCAAGCGATGGACGAATGATTAAAATTGTGCCCAATGAACTTCCTGCAAAAACTATTTTCTCGATATATTTCCGTTATCCACCGCAAAAAGTTTCCACACAACGCAATCCATCCACCGGCTTGCTGTTGCTTGATGTTCTTTTGGGCAACCAACTTTCCACAAGTTACCCTGAGCTGAGCACCAAACTTCAGGGAGTCGACGTTATTAAACGTTCAAACATTGAAACCCTTAATCCGGTCAATCTTTCACAATTCACCAAAAACTGGCTTTCTTTTTTTTCTACATATGAACTTCCAGTAACCATCGAAGCTCGCCCGATTTTTCATCTTCCGCCTTTTCCCCTAGCAAGTGGGATCGACCCCAAAATACCACTTGACCAATGGTTACCAGCAGAGATTCAGCAAAGGGCACGAGAGAATAAGTGGAACCAGGTCTGCCTATTGCTCCGTGAAGAAATTAAGATTCAAGCCAAAGAATCCTTCGAGGAACGGCTCGTACTCACCTATGCCGAGGCCCTGTTGCGGATGGGGGAATACCGCGACCCCTATTTCCTCCTCCAAAGGATCATGATCCAGTACCCTGACGGGTTACTGGATAAGCTTTCTCACTATCTTTTACTGTACCAGCAGGCGACCAGAGGCAACTATATCGACACTTATTATGAATTGGCGCCACTGATCGAAGAACTTTCCGGAAAAATACCATTTATTGATGATTGCCATCTCTTCCTCGCAGAACTGGCACTGCTGTCTGATCAGTTTGAAACGGCTGAAAAGCTTCTGGCCGATCCTCTTTTGAGCCGCAATGCCACCCTTACCCCACTACGACTCTTGCGTTTGGCTGATCTCCGTTACGCGCAAGGCAAGAAAGCCAAAGCTTTGACTCATTATTTAAGCCTTGCTGACACATCACCCTATCTCGCCACTGACCCAATGTCTCTGGCTGCGTTTTGTGACAGTCTGTATGGAGCCAAACGATACGGGGAAGCGGCAAAATGGTACATGCAACTAGGCGATATACTTAACAATCAACCAAATCAGGATTTGGCTCTGTTTCGCCTGGCCCAATGTCAGTTGAAAATGCCGCCAACCGCAAAGAAAGGAAGAATCGATCTTGAACAGATCATTGATGCGTTCCCCAAGTCTCAGGGGGGAGATCTTGCCCACTTAAAAAAAACCGATCTTGATTATCTGAGCAAAAAAATAGCACCTTATGAGGCAACAGCAATCTACAGTAGGTGCACCCAGCATGGCAAATCGGTTTTGCAACGGGAAGAATGTCTTTTTAAAGAAGCCCTGGTGCATCACCTCTCGGGAGAATATGCTGCAAGTGTAGAAAAATGCATGCAACTACTCCGCGAATTCCAGGGTGGTCATCTTCGTACCGAGGCTATGGCCCTGTTGATTGAGCAGTTACCCAAAGTTATCAGCCAACTGGTAAATAACGAAGAATATGTCAAGGCCCTGGTCCTGGCTAAACAGAATAAAAAATATTTTGTCCGCGGTTGGATCAAACCCGACCTCCTCTTTGATCTGGCAAAAGCCTATAGCAAACTTGGCCTAGCCGATCAGGCGGCACAAACCTACCAATATTTATTTGAAGTCTCTGATAATGCGGCAAAAGAAAAAATCTATTTGCCACTGCTGGAATCCCTTTTTGGTGCCGGTCGATTTCTCCAAATCGAAGAGTATGCCGATCGCTATCAACTGCGTTATCCCAAGGGCACAGATCGACTCGCCATTTTTTTTCTCAAAGCGCAAGCGCTCTATCGAAGCGGCCACTCCGAGCAAGCCTTGAAGTTGATAACCGCCGATGATGCACCTAAAATCGACCAACTGGAATTGCTCAAGGGGCGCCTATTTTACGAAAAAAAACAGTGGCAGCACGTGATTGACACCCTCAATAAACCGCAACTACAGGGACAACTCGCCTCAAATAGCCTGCTTCTTCCTTTGGCGGAATCTTATTTTCAAGTCGGGAATAATGATGCCGCACAAAACCTGTTTCAACAGCAGCTAAAAATTGATCAGGGCCAGGAGCAAGCCGAATATCGTCTTGCCCAAATAGAAAACCGCAAAGGCAATCGTCAACAGGCGCTTAAACTGTTCCAACAGTTAGCCGAAAAAGGCAAAGACCCTTTATGGAAACGGCTTGCACGCGAAGAAAGTGTCATCCTCGAGATGCAAAAATGAGGAACGGGTAAAAACACTGATATACGAGCTATGAATTTTATTTTCGGTGCGATGACATACAAAAGGTATGTCGAGTATCGGAAAAAAGCTGCGACACAGGAGATCGAAGTTTTTACGACCCCATCAAAAAAAACTATCGTCCAGCCAAGGCTCCTTCAAACCAACCTAACCAGTGGAGATTGACATGCCGGGTATTCAACAATTTGACACCACCATGCGCTTACTGCAGAAGGTGCTTGATCTACGCCAAAAAAATCAGGAGGTCATCGGTTCGAACATCGCCAATGCCGAAACACCGGGCTACTCCGCCCAAACTTTTACCTTTGAGCAACAACTACAGGGGGCTCTGGGCGGCAACAATCTTCGGCCGGTGGTGACTCAACCAAACCATATTCCCCTAGGTGCGGCTGATATTGAACAGGTTTCAGGAACAGTGACCAGCACCAAGGATCGGACCGGCTTAGGCGATGAGAACACGGTGAGCGCTGACCAGGAGATGGTTAAACTGTCGCAAAACGAGATTATGTACGAAGCGGCAGTCACCATGCTCAACAAAAAATTCGCCATGGTTAAATATGCTACTAACGGTGGCGCTTAATTTGCATAAAATATGCAAATACCACCCGGAGGACTCGATGGATCTATTCACCACCTTTGATATTGCCGCATCCGGACTGAAAGCCCAAACAACCAGGCTCAACACCATCAGTTCCAATCTGGCCAATGCCGAAACCACCTCCACTCCGGAAGGAGGGCCATACAAAAAAAAATCGGTAGTTTTTCAAACGGAAAACATGCCCTTTAAAAAACATCTTCAGGCATCGCTTTCCTCACAGGGACAACCGCAGGGAGTCAAGGTGACCAAAGTCATTGAAGATACCAGCCCCCCCCAACGGGTCTACGATCCAACGCACCCCGATGCCAAGGAAGATGGATACGTCGAAATGCCCAATGTCAGCGTGATGAAAGAAATGGTCGACATGATGTCTGCCACCCGTTCGTATGAAGCGAACACCACCACCATCAAATCAGCAAAACGAATGCTCATGAAAGCATTGGATATTGGGAGATAATGAATGGAAATTCTCCAAGCGTTAACAGCCGCGCCCTTGGCCGTAACCCAACCCACGGGATCGGTTACCTCACAGGTCGAATCCTCTTTCGGCGATATGCTTTCATCCATGGTGAATCAAACCAACCAACTGCAACAACAGGCCGACCAAGCCGTCGAACAACTCCATGCCGGTGGCGAGCAGAATCTGCACGAGGCAATGATTTCCATGGAAAAAGCCGACATTTCGCTGCGTTATACGGTACAGGTGCGCAATAAAGCCATTGATGCGTATCAAGAAGTAATGCGAATGCAGGTTTAAACAGGCACTCGATTTTCCAGGATATTGAAAGACAGGGATGATCATGGCTGAACAAACGGATGGCACACCTCCGCAACCTGAAACCGGGTGGCGAGGACTGGTTGGCACCATAAAGCACTGGCCGTTACCGCGAAAACTTGCATTGGCGGCGGTAGCTGCTATTACCCTAGGGGTGTTTGCCTTTATCCTCATCCAGGCACGAACTGCCGACAACCAACTCTTATATGGGAATCTGGCCGAAACAGATGCCTCTGCAGTGGTCGAATGGCTTAAAGGGCACAATGTTCCCTACGAGTTGAGCAACAACGGCCGCAATATTCTCATCCCAGCGAAAGATGTGTACGAAACCAGGCTCAGCCTTGCGGCCACAGGGCTTCCCCAGGGCGGAGGGGTGGGCTTCGAGATCTTTGACAAACAATCATTCGCCCTTACGGATTTCGTCCAAAAAGTAAATTATGCCAGAGCCCTACAAGGTGAACTTGCACGGACTATTGCCTCGCTCGGGCCGGTGGAATCTGCGCGGGTACACTTGGCCTTGCCGGAAAAACGACTTTTTAAAGAACAGCAGCAACCCGCTACTGCATCCATCATCCTCAAACTTGCGACTCGAAAACGACTTTCCGATGCCCAAGTCGAGGGTATAGTGCATCTGGTCTCGAGTTCAATTGAAGGTCTGGAACCCGACAAGGTGACCATCATTGATCAGAACGGGAACGTTTTATCAAAAATCGGCGACAAAGGGCGTATCGGTAATCTCTCCCCAGACCTGCTGGCCTACCAAGCACAGGTGGAACAACGGCTGGAAACACGGGCCCAAACCCTTTTGGAGAAGTCTTTAGGGGCGAAAAATACTATGGTCAGGGTGAGTGCGACCCTGGATTTTGCCCAGACGGAAAAAACCGAGGAGACCTTTGATCCTGAAGAGCCGGTGATCCGCAGCGAGCAACTCAGTGAAGAAAAAACAGGCTCGGAAATGACCGGTGGTGTACCAGGCGTACAATCGAATCTGGAAGGCAACACTAACCCCGCAGCCGGAGCATCGCCGCCTTCCAGTCGATCGCAACGAACCACCAATTACGAGATCAGTAAGATTGTCTCCAAAACGATAAATCCGGTGGGCACCATTACCAAACTCTCTGTTTCGGTACTCGTCGCCGACAAAGTTATTCCCGGCAAAGAAAAAGAACCACCGACCACCGAACCACGATCCGCAGAAGAACTCAAGACAGTTGAAAATATGGTGGCATCTGCCTTGGGAATTGACCTGACCCGAGGCGATAAAATTGAAGTAACCTCCATGCCGTTTTTGGAATCTATTGAAGGGAGCCCTGAGGAAGAAGCATACGCAGCTGCCAACCGGCTTTATCAGTATACGCCGTTCATTCGGTATGGACTGGTGCTCCTTGCCGGAGTATTGCTGTATTTCCTGATGGTACGGCCTCTGATGAAAACCTTGAATCGGGATGTTACCGAACATTACAAAACGGTTGAGGAGATGGAGGCGGAACAGGCGAAAACGGCCGGAGGAGCCCAGGCAGCAACAGCTGCAGGTGGGGAAGCAGGATCCATCCCGGTTGCAGGCGCGCCTTCCGGGACATCTCAGGCCCCAGCACCTTCTCTGGTTGGTGGTTCAGGATACCATGAAGCGATGGAACTGGACTCCAAAGATCCGTTGGATAAAATTCGAAAAGGCGTGGAGATCGATCCGGTATTTACCGCCCATGTCCTCAAGAGCTGGATTCATGAACCATCCTAATCCCCACGGCTGATTACTCCATAATCTCAAGATAACATTTAGGAAAACACGTTACATGGCCTCTGCTGAAAAACTCACCGGGCTTAAAAAAGCCGCTATCCTGCTTATTTGTCTGGGAGAAGACCTGGCCACCAGACTGCTGCGAGAGCTGACCGATGAGGAAATTTTCAAAGTCACCCGCTGCATGGCGGAGATTGATCATATTCCCGAAGAACTCAAAAGACGAATAGTTGAAGACTTTGAACTGGCAGCCGAAAGCCAGGCAGGTATCGTGGTTAAGGGCCAGGAGTTTGCCAAAAAACTGATTGCGGGTTCCGGAAGCAAAGAACGGGAAACGAGCTTAATGAAGCAATTCGTTACCGGTACTGAAGCGCGCCCTCTTGAAACCATTGCCAAAATGCAGCCCTCCATGGTGGCCGGTCTTTTGGAACGGGAACACCCGCAGACCCTGGCCCTGGTTCTTTCAACCCAGGCTACGGAACATGCAGGCGCGATTATCGCTAAACTTCCCGAAGAAAAACGGGCTGATGTCATCTATCGTATCGCCACTCTGGATTCGGTCTCCCCTGCGGTGATCGACAGAATCGAGGAGGCTCTCAGCAAGGAAATCGGCATTGTGGTCGGCGCGCAGGAGCAAAAAGAAGTAGGTGGCTTGAAAAAGGTCGTCGAAATTCTCGATAGCATGACCGACAACCTCGATGCGGAAATTTTGGAGAACCTGGAAGAGTTGGATCCTGAAATGGTCGAAAACATCCGCAAGATGATGTTTACCTTTGAGGATCTCTGCGCACTTGACGGTCGCGCCATCCAGATGATTCTCCGCGAAGTCAATAATGATTCGCTGACCATGGCCTTAAAAACAGCTTCCGATGAAATCAAAGAAAAAATATTTGCCAATATGTCGTCTCGTGCTGCAGACATGATTCGAGATGATCTCAGTGCCATGGGACCGGTTCGTCTCTCAGAGGTTGAGCTCATGCAGCAGACCATCGTCAAGATTGCCATGAAGCTTGAGGAAGAGGGTAAATTGGTTCTTGGTCGAGGGAGCGGTGGCGATGAATTCGTCTAAGGTTTTTAAAGAGGATACGCTTTTCATCCCTCACTCTCTTGTGCGGCAAAGCATTGATCCACCGATCAAAGCTGCAAAAAATTCGACTGCTGCCCCTGAACCTGAGGCTCTTGTCCGGAAAGAGCAGCCTCTACCGGATCTATCCCAGCCGATTGTGGAGCCTCCACCTAAACCTCCACCAAAACCGACTCAGCCGCCGAAACCTTCACCTGCCCCGGAACCGCCGCCCCAACCACCGGTTGACATTGAGGCCATCCGACAGGAAGGCTATGCGCAAGGTGCGGCCGATCTTGCGGCCCAAATGCAGGCAAAATTTGATCAAAGCGTACAGGTCTTCGCCAATGCTTGCCAAAAAATTGACAGGATGCACAGTGAAAGGATGGCTAACACCCATGCGGACCTGGTGAACCTTGTTATCTCCCTGACTGAAAAAATTCTTGGTCAGGAATTAGCCACTTCCCGTAACCAGATTGCCCTGGCACTGGAGACCGCGTTGGAACAAGCCATCGCCAGTGAAGAATTCCATGTCACCCTGCATCCCGACGACCTGGCCTTTGCCAAGGAAAAGGCCCCCGCTTTGATAAGCACTATACGGGGGTTGGAGCACCTGGTTTTCAAAGCAGATCCCGGCATTCGCCGTGGGGGCTGCCTTCTCGATTCCGTTACCTGCACGGTGGACGCAACCATTGACGGTAAATTGGAAAGTGCTCGAGAACTCCTCAAAGAACATCCGGAACTGTTGGTTCCAACTGAAGAAAAATCAGGACAGAAGAATTTACCGGCGGGTAACTCCACGCAGGATGCAGATGCCCCCCCCCTCTAAAGCAAAAGGGTGGCGACGAGCCCAAACGGCGAAGTAATAAGAGCATGTTGCAACCCTGCTGGATTTGAAAAAGCCCCTCAATCCGTAAGTGTATTTTTGGTCAGTACTCTCTGGCCATTATCTTCTTTTTATCACTTGCCACAGGATACGTTGATCATGAGCATGACCTCTCCTCTCTCCTCATTTTCTCCTATTCGTGTCTATGGCAAAGTTCACCGCATTGTCGGACTTGTGGTCGAGGGAAGTTGTCCCCGCTCTTCCATTGGTTCCCTTTGCGACCTGTATCCATTGCAGGGTGGCGCGCCGATACCGGCAGAAATAGTGGGATATGCCAATAACCGCGCCTTGCTCATGCCCCTTGGTGAACTCCGAGGGCTTGGGCCGGGAAGCCATATTCAGGTTCGTAAAGAACAGGCCACCATCAGCGTGGGGAAAGCCCTCTTGGGTCGAGTTCTTGACGGCATGGGCCAACCGCTTGACCAAGGAGCCGCTCCTCGCCTACCCCATGAGAAAGCTATCTATTCTCTCCCCCCAAGCCCGATGCAGCGTGATACCATTACTGAGCCTCTTGATCTTGGCATTCGTGCCATCAACGGATTGCTCACCTGCGGTATTGGTCAACGCATGGGCATCATGGCTGGTTCCGGCGTAGGCAAAAGCGTTTTGCTCGGCATGATGGCTAAGTATGCCAAAGCCGATATCAATGTTATTGCGCTCATCGGAGAACGCGGCCGTGAAGTGCGAGAATTTATTGAAAGGGATCTTGGCAAGGAAGGGCTGGCCCACTCGGTGATCATAGCGGTTACCTCTGACCAGTCCCCGTTATTGCGCATGCGCGGTGCATTCGTCGCCACTGCGATTGCAGAATTTTTTTCCCAACAGGGCAAGAATGTTTTGTTAATGATGGATTCGGTCACTCGTTTTGCGATGGCCATGCGTGAGATCGGTCTTTCCATAGGTGAACCGCCCACGACCAAAGGCTATACACCCTCCGTTTTCGCTACTCTGCCAAAACTGCTTGAACGAGCGGGCAATTTTCAGGGCCAAGGCTCCATAACCGGACTCTATACGGTTTTGGTGGATGGTGATGATCTCACCGAGCCAGTGGCAGATTCAGTTCGCTCCATTCTGGATGGGCATATCGTGCTGTCACGTTCCATTGCCGCCAAAAACCATTATCCTGCAATTGATGTCATGATGTCGACTAGCCGCGTCATGCGGGACATCTCCTCTCCCCGACACATGGAGCTTGCCGGAAAAATCAGAAGTGTGATGGCGGTGTATCGCGAGTCCGAGGATTTAATCAACATCGGCGCCTATTCCAACGGCAGTAATAAAAAAATCGACTATGCAATTTCGCGCATGGATGCAATTGATGAATTTCTGGTGCAAGGGTTCAGCGAATCTTCCTCGCTAGAGGAAACGATTAACGCCATGGGTGATCTGGTCAGCGAAAGACAGGTAGCTGACCGACGAAAACCTGGACGTAAGGGCTTTGACCGCCGTAAAACCGATGTGCCCGATGGGTCGGATGCATGAAACCCTTTTCACTGCATGCAGTTCTGAAATTTCGCCATCAACTTGAAACCCGGGCACTGAAGAACCTTGCTCAGGCCATGGAAGTCGAGCAGCAACTGAAAACAGCGCTTGAGATAACAGAGACTGAACTCAATGAGTTATATGCGTCCTTACAGCGCGACAAAGAACAGGGGACCACAGTTGATAGACTCATTATGTTTGACCAACGCATTGATCTGGTCAAGGAACAGGTTCACCAACGAAAAAAAGCCCTGGAAAAACAGCAAGGCCAGGTCGCCAAAAGACGGCAACACCTGTTAAAAGCTAGTAAAGAGCGGAAAATTATAGAAAAATTAGAAGCACAACAAAATGCCGCCTATAAAAAACATCTTGAAAAGTTGGAGGCGGGAATGCTTGACGAAATCGCTGTTCTTTCCCACGAACGGCGAAAATCATAACCCCTCTTACCCCTGTCCCCCTCTGCCTCCTATTTCACAACTTTATGATGAAATCCATAAACATCCTGGCTCTTTTTGTTCTCTCTCTATTTTTATTCTTTTTCAGCCCTGTTCTTGCTGAAGATCCCACCACCACCCCACCGCCCGATTCGCCCCAAGGACAGCGCTATGAATCTGTGGAGGAACGGAGAATCATGGAAGCTATCAAGGCCAGTGGCAACAACCAGACATTCAATGAACAAGAGGACCTTGAGCGCAGGAAAAAGGAACTAAAGAGATTGGAGAGCGAAGTCGATAAGAAAATCGAACAGCTCAACCAGCTCAGGATTGCGGTCGAAAAATTGATCAAGCAGAAAGATGCGGTGGAGCAGAAGCGGATTATAGACCTGGCCAAAATGTATGAAAAGATGCCAGCCGACAAAGGAGCCAATGTTATCGGCAACCTGAACATTGATTTGGCAATTTCTATCCTCAGTCAGATGAAAACCAAATCAGCCGCAAAAATTCTCAGCAATATGGACAGGGAAAAAGCGGCCAAACTTACAACAGCCTTTTCAACCTTAGACTCTCGGTAACTGTATGCCCGAATTTACTGCTGTTGCTGCCAACTTGGTGCAAACAACAACCTCGAGCGGTTTAACGCAAGCGCCAGCACTGAATAAAACAAGTAAGTCTTTTTCATCTCATTTAGAAACTGCGACAGGGAAAAAAACAAAAGCTCAGAATACCTCCGCCGCCGGGGGGCAAGTCAACGAATCCTTTGAGCAGAATACAATCGCTGAAACGAACGCCCAGAAAAAATCGGGAAATATAGGGAAAATTGATAAAAATCAGAAAGAAACGGACAACAACGCTATAGCTGAAACTGCAGAGACTCTGCAGGCTGCACAAAACCAACCAGCCAGCTCTGAACACGTTGACGTAGCAAAAGAATCTTCACCGCAAGTTTTTGAAGACTCAGTCAAGTCTTCCCCAAAGAATAAGGAATCGGTGGTGGGACAAATGCTGTCAAAAATTTCAGATTCGCAAGATGCTCAGAGCAAGGTCAACGAAGGTCTGAAGAATACTCCTGTCGAGGCAGCTAGAGGAGAGACCTTTTCAACCACGCAAGATCAACCCTTTGCTTACCAACATGATTTTAAGAGCGATACCACTGCACCAACTACAGACAACTCTAAATCAACTACTCTTCAGAAAACGCAAGATCAACCCTTTACTTACCAACAAGATTTTAAGAGCGATACCAGTGCACCAACTACAGACAACTCTAAATCAACTACTCTTCAGAAAACGCAAGATCAACCCTTTGCTTACCAACATGATTTTAAGAGCGATACCACTGTAACAACTGCAGACAACTCTAAATCAACTACTCTTCAGAAAACGCAAGATCAACCAGATC
>JAQUEZ010000485.1 GCA_028684915.1 Desulfobulbus sp. | reverse complement strand
GAGATCACGAGCATCTCAAAGTCCACAGCGACGATCAGCACTACTTTGAGCACATAGAAAAGGCCACATTCATCGGAGCGTGACCTTTTCTTATGACCAAGGTTTTCAAGAATGTCAAAAGCCTGACAATTTACACCTTCAATACAATTTAGGAGGAGTTATAGGAACTAGGTCCGAGAAGGTGTGAGGGTCGTCTGGGAAAACACGAGACGAGAAATTGGCCAAAGAAGGCGCTCCTATAACCGGGGCGCCTTCTTTGTGCCTGAATGCTAGGAATGCGGAGAAGGCCGCGTTCAATAGCGGGGCGGGCAGCGTCGGACGCACAAAAGGGGTCCGAGATTGGCTTAGTTATTGTTGAGTGTTGATATTGGGGATGTCACCCCACGTTGCAATGAGTGACAGCCTCATCGAGCAATTTCTGAACTTGCGCCATAACGATTTCCGGGAGCTCGATGTTCATGGGGCCGGCAATGTTTTCAAACAATTCGAGGCTCCATTTCCACGACTCGTGATAGGCGGTGCATAGCGCGTCCGGCTCTGCGCTGGCTGTACAGGTCACGTAGCGTTTATAGACAGCTTCGGAAAGGTCCGCCTCCAGAGCACGCGAAGGTGTTGGCCAGTGGTCCGTAGCCCCTTCATGCAAACGAACCAGCTTTAGTAAATTCTCATGTGCTTTGCTGAGTAAGGCCCATGCACGAGCATGCTCCCCGCGATTCAGAAGATTGGCGCCAAAGAGCATCAGGCTGACGAGATTTAAGGCGAGTCCTTTTACTAGGGGCGTACCTTCACGTAAAGGAGGTCCACCCACGAGTACGCTCGCGTGCTGTGACAGCTCGCCTGATCGATCCAGCAAAACGGCCGCATCAAGAGAGGGAAACCACCCATAGCCTTGCCAGGTGGAAATTATTGGCATGTCAGTTTTGCGCATGAAGTGGAATTCACCTCGAATCCCATTTTCGAAAAGTGCTGTGTGATGGCCGAAATCGTCCATAAAGTAAGCAGCAACCGGACTGACTGCATTAAGCCACGAGCGCTGCTCGAAGTCCTCGAATGAATCATCCTGTATGAATACCGCGAACTCGATGTCTGAGAACGCGTCGCCCTCTCCGATAGCAAATGAACCGAACATCAAAGCTGCGACTACTCGTGCATCATCATGGCAAGCTTCTCGAAATTTCTCGATCATTTTCTTCTGAAGCATATTTTTACCATCCTTTCTTGATTCGAATTGGTAAACGTGAGTCTGGTATTGGATCACTTTGCCCAAAAGATGCCTCGGATCTTCGGCCGGCGAACGGGCCGCCGCTGCGCTTCGTCACCGAGGGGGAAGAGCTGGTTTCGCAGGCGCTGAAAGAGCTTGCGCTGTTCGAATGGGGGCAGCTTGAGAACCTCATCCTTCCGCTTGAACGCCCGTCTGACGGCGATCTCGTCGTCCTCCAGATCCTCGGCCGGTGGCTCGAATTCATCCAAGTGGACCATGCTGAATCCCATCATCTGGATCAGGGCAGGTTCAAAATTTCTCATTTGCCGACAAAGTCACCGTCGTCCCTTCCTGCTGCAAGTGCCAGCGTGTTCCGGCAATCCTTGCGAGAAAACGCAGATCATGACTTACCAGCAACAGCCCGCAGGGGCAATCGCGGAATGCATCCTCAAGGGACTCGATGGCCGGCAGGTCGAGGTGATTTGTCGGCTCGTCCATGATAATCAGGTGTGGTCGGCGAATCACCCCCAGCGCCAGCAGAACTTTGCGCAGCTCCCCCGGACTGGCATCGAGGTTTCGAAGCAACCGCTCGGGACGTGAGCCAAGGGCACTGACCACCGTCATCACTACTCCGAGCTGTTCATGGGAGAGTCGCTGCACCGCCGCCATGATGTCGCGTGTCCGCGCCAAGTCGATCTCCTGCGGCACGTAAACGAGATGCTCGTCGGGAACGCTGAGTCGATGCAGGATATGCCGGATGAGCGTACTCTTCCCCAAGCCGTTAGCACCGGTGATGGCAATGCGCTCTGAGCGCATCATGAGGAGCTCGGGAATGGCGAGCCGACGGGAGCCGTCTAGGGCGATGGTGTCCGCCGGAATGGCGAAGAGCCGTTGCCGCGGTGAGGTGGAACCGTCGAGCCAGAAGTTCACCGCGTAGCGCTTCTTCACCTGCAGAGACCGGATGCGCTCCTGCGCATGCGCGAGACGGCCGCTCAACTGGTTGGCGAGACGTCCCGCCTGACCGTCTTTGCCGGAGACCCGAGCGCGATCGATCTTCGCCCGCCCGTCGCTGTCGCCGCAGGCTAGACCACGTTTCGACTTCTTGCGGTCTGCCCGTGATGCTTCGGCATGGCGACGCTGAGCAACTCCGTTCAGCCGCTCCAGTTGTTGCTGCGCCACCTCGCGTTCAGCTCGCAGACTCGCTTCTTCGAGCCTCGCTTGAGCGGCGCCTTCCGTGTAGCCGCCGGGGCGCACCACCGCCTGCGGCGGATCGAGAAAGAGGCATTGGCGACAGAGCAGATCGAGCAGTTCGCGGTCATGGCTCACCAGCAGGCCGATGCCGCGGAAGGCGATGAGCGCTTCCGCCAGCAACGTGTAGGCGGCAAAGTCGATATGATTGGTCGGCTCGTCGATGAGCAGAACGTCCGGCTGCCGCCAGAGGGCGACTGCGATTTGCGTACGTTTGCGCTCGCCGTGGCTCAGCGTTGCCCAGCGATCCGCCCAGTCCTCCCCGATCTGCAGCTTCCCGCGCAACACACAGGCCTCGGCCTCCGTAGCGGAGATGAACTGTGCTAGTTGTTCCGGAGCATCGTCGGTACGCTGCGGGCAGGAAACGATATGCTCGGGACGACTGATCGTTCCCTGCTGTGGCTGCAGATCGCCCGCAGCGAGACACAGCACAGTGGTCTTTCCGGCACCGTTCGGTCCCACAACGCCCGTCCATCCCTCAGGAAAATGAACTGTGACATTCTCCATCAGAGATGAAATCGTGCCGTCGTAGGCAAATGTTATGCGGTGAAAGGCTAAAGACATAGCGGACCTCCAGGGTTTGCAAAAGGCAGAGACACTGGGCGGTCGCATTCCCGTGGAGGTGGATTAACGAAAAAATGCCACGGTCTCCCGCGGCATTTTCAAGGGTCGAGTCACCGAAGCCACCAGAAGAGAATCACAGAAACAGAACGCACCAGTTCCCGGATCGCTCAACGACCCGGCAGTAGAACACGAGGATCTCGTGCGTGTGCGGTTCTGTTAGATTCTCAACGGTGTACCTCCGGTTGGATTGAACACATAGTAG
>JAQUEZ010000484.1 GCA_028684915.1 Desulfobulbus sp. | reverse complement strand
CCCAGGAAATGCTGCGGGTGATGTCGCTGCCCGGCCGCGACCGCATCTTCTGGGGCACTGAGGTTCCTCCGGGAACCCTAGTCTATAACAAGACCGGCACAACCTCCTATCTCTGCGGCGACATGGGGATTTTGGTCACCCACAGCAAGAACGGCCAGAAGGTGCCCTATGCGGTGGTCGGGATTGTTGAGCGGCCCACTGCGGCCAAGGATTACAAACGATGGATGGAGACTGGCGGCGGAGTCATTCGCGGTTTTTCCAGCCTGGTGTACGAGGAGATGAAGCAGAACTACAACCTCCTGTAGCCTTGCAAACAATGCCGCCCTCAGTCATGAGCGCGTTGGGGTGAGGAACGAACCCCAACACGGTGTCTGCACAATGTTCCCGGTGCGGTGGATTGGCCGCATTCGAGCCTCAACCGGCATATCGAGGCGGGGATCATTGGCCGCGACCAGGGCGCGGGCGGCTGCGAAATCGATAAAGGGGCCATGGCCGGCGATTATGATGACGTTGGGGTTCGTTCCTCACCCCAACCTACGCGCTCCCACCTTCAGAATCGAAAATGCTGCGATGCCAATAGATAACGAACGACCAGCAGATGCAAACCAAACGAGACCATTCCAAGCTAATGGAAACCGAGGACGTACCGAATATGCAAGGACTTGAGAATGGGAT
Organism: Desulfobulbus sp.; assembly: GCA_028684915.1. The sequence goes on along the minus strand of JAQUEZ010000484.1, from coordinate 2,613 downwards.
AGCCGCCGAGAATTCAGTTATTGGCGAGGAGGATGAACCGACTAACACCGAAGGGTTGTCCTCATCCCCTTCGCCAGTTGAGCTCGCTGACACTCGCTCCTCTCGAGCGCGGCGATGGAGCACACTTGAGTCAATCACCGTTAGAAGATTTAAAGCGGTTAAGGAGGCGACCATCCCCCTTGATAGCGTCACGATCCTCGTCGGGCCAAACGGTTGCGGAAAATCGTCGGTACTCCAAGCGATCCATTGGGCTGCGCGAGCGGCCAGTTTTGTTCTGCCCAAGAACGCGAAGGAGATGATTTCTTTTGAACGTTTCGACTACATTCCTTCGAGCGAGCCGCTCGCCACTCTCCATAAAGGCGAACTTAGATCAGACGCACATTCAGATCCGGTGGAAGTTGTGTTTGCACACGGCTCAGCCGGCGGGAAATCAGTTCAAGCAACGATCAGCATTCGGGCGGCGCGAAATCGCGGTGGAATCACGGCGTATATGGACGGTGGCAGCGCTGTGACGCCATACAAGCAGAGATTTCAGTTCATTACGACCTACATCCCGGGGCTTGCAGGCCTCTCTGAGAAAGAGTCGATTCTCGCGCAGCCAACGCTGCGTCGTCAGGCTGCGAGCGGCGATGCAGGTGGTGTTCTACGCAACATCCTTCTTAACCTGCGTAGCCGCAGACAGGGAGAGGAGGACGAGTCACTGGGGCGTAAACGCATGGCCAAGCTTAACGAGCTCGTCCGACAGGTGCATCCAGGAGTCCAAGTCGACGTTAAATTCGATGAGCGCGAGGACTATCACATCTCTGCGACTATCAGGACTGACGATTTAGCCGACGCCAGCCGGTCCCTGGAAACCGCTGCGACGGGTGTACTCCAAGTTGTTCAAATCTTTGCATACCTTATCCTGTTTGAACCCAAGATAATGCTTATCGACGAGCCCGATGCTCATCTCCACCCGAACAAGCAAGAACGGCTCATCGAGACGCTCGAACGGGCGGCGCTCGATTACAAAACTCAGGTTATCTTAACAACGCATAGCCCCCATATAGTTCGCGCTGCGAGTCCGGCCACAAAGCTTGTCTGGATGACGAGCGGGACTATTAAGTCAGAAGACGATGATGTGATCCGCCGGCTGCTCGGTTGGGGAGGGCTCGACAAAGCAGCTCTATTTTTTGTAGAGGATGAGGACGACAAGGCACTGAGGGCAGTGATTCGCCAGTGGCCTGATCTTGCGCGACAGCTTGCTGTATGCAGATGTTTTGGAATAGACAATCTGCCGAGGGACAAATTTCTGAGTGGCCTGCTGTTAGACGGAAAGTTAAATAGCCGAGCGATATTGCATCGCGATGGCGACTTTATGACGTCCGAAGAGACCACACGCTGGATTGACAGCTTTAAGACGCCGGGGGTATTTCCTTGGGTCACTGCAGGGACGGATATTGAGGCGTACTTCTGTCAGTCCGACTACCTATGTGCGCTTTATCGCGTATCGGTCGAAGTTGCGGAGGAATGGCGACAGAACGCAGCGGAAAAGGTTACCAAGGCGCGCGACACCTTTCTCGAGAAAAGGAAGAATGTCGTCCGTGTTGTGTGGCCAAACGGCGGTTCGCCCGACGCTGAAGTCATGTGGAGTGAGGCAGGCGGCCTATCACCGACCACGGTAAAGGGTAAAAAGCTGCTTGCCGCGCTGAAAACAATCATCAAGGCGGCAGGACAGAATGAAGCACCTCTGAACACTTTCGCGATCCCGGACGGCTACACCGTAGCGCCCGAGCTTAAGGCTTTGATCAAAGAGGCTACTGCAAGAGATGTCAACGAGAGTGAATGAAGCGGCTTACCCTTAGCGCGTAGGTTGGGGTGAGGAACGAACCCCAACACGGTGTCTGCACAATGTTCCCAGTACGGTTGATCGGCCGCATTCGAGCATCCACCGGCATATCGAGGCGGAGATCATTGGACCCGACCTGGACGCGGGCGGTTGCGAAATCGATACAAGAGGCCATGGCCGGCGATCATGATGACGTTGGGGTTCGTTCCTCACCCCAACGCGCTGGATAATACATATCAACAAAAGGAGTGGAGATGATGGACAAAGCTAAGGGCGAGAAGGATACACTATTGAATGGCAATACAAAGCGTTGGCTTCAGGTTTTTAAGTGCTTGGCTTATGTGTTCGCCTTCTCGATCATTTCACCATTGACCTCCTACGGTGTTGATGAAGAGAAACCCGCCCCCGCTGCGGTCCCCACCGATTACTCCCAAACGCAAAATTGGCTGGCTCTCCCGACTGGCTCCCAACCAGTGGATGTCTTCTTCGTCTATCCGACCACCTACAGCTACGACAGCAAGTCACATCCTCCTTTGACTTCAACTTGGAGTCCGGGATGGAATCAGTCACTGGCCCAAGCCTACATTGATCCTATCATCAAATGGCAAGTCGCATCCAAGATCGGTGTATTTGCGAACGCTGGCGTCAACGTTTACATCCCCTATTACCAACAGTCGTCCGGGCTTGACGTATTGAACTCTGTCTTGTGGCAAAACACCCCGCAATTTGCCGGCGCCGCAAACCAGGCGCTCAAGGTGGCCTATGCGGACGTATCGAATGCGTTC
>JAQUEZ010000483.1 GCA_028684915.1 Desulfobulbus sp. | reverse complement strand
TAAAACACGCCATGGAGTGGCTTCCTGAATTTGCGCTAAAAGAAAGTGAACTCCGGGGACTTGACTCATCCAACATAATTCAAATGGTCAGAAATGCCGCAAATATCATTTATAAATCTGACAAATTTCAAAAACGTGGAGAGTTTGGCGAGCTATTTCTTCACATGGCTAAAAGACAGGTTTTTAACTCTATCCCGGCGGTTTCAAAAATTTACTATAAAACTGCTCAAAACGACACTGTAAAAGGATTTGATTCTGTTCATGTAGTCGAAGCAGAAGACGGGCTAGAGCTTTGGATGGGGGAAGTGAAATTTTATGCAGACATTAAGCAAGCCGTATCCGATGTAGTTAAAGAATTAGAAAGTCACACAAAAACTGACTACCTTCGGAGTGAGTTCAATCTGATACTGAATAAGGTCGATAGAAACTGGGGGCATTATGACAAGCTCAAGGCGCTGATGTCTCCAAACACATCCCTGGATGAAGTTTTTAAGCGTGTATGCATTCCTGTAATGCTTACATACGAAAGTGTTGCGATATGCAAGAGCACTTCCTGCGACAAGCAATACGAAGACCTATTTGTAGAAGAAGTGAACAAGGCGTATGACTTGTTCAAACAACAAAAACTACCTGCCGAGGTTAGAGTTCATTTATTCCTGTTCCCCTTGGCTTCAAAGGCCGAGATGATCAAGTCTTTGGATGAAAAATTAAAAATTTGGCAGCAAATATGACCAAGAACGAGTTGAAAAAGATTCTCACTGACTCCAGGGCCATCCAGGAGAACCCATTTTCTATTTTGAAATGCATTGCAAGCTTTGTCAACAATCCAGACCTTGAGAGGGATGGCCTTGAGCTCGTTCTTAGGGCTTTAGAAAAGAAAGAATACTTTGGTGATTGCATAGGCATTCTAAATGATCTTACGAGGCAGGTCGGACTTTTCCCTTATCTCGATGAAAAGCAACTTTCAATTCAAGACCTGATCGCATACGAATACCACAAGCCACTATCTCAAAGTGACTTTGTTTTTCACCGTGAGCAAGCTTATATATACAGAAGGCTTCTGTCAGGAGAAAGCGTAGTTTTAAGTGCGCCGACAAGCTTCGGAAAGAGCCGAATTATTGATGAAATTATCAGTTTGAATAAGTTTAAAAATATCGCTGTCATCGTTCCGACAATAGCTCTGATTGACGAAACGCGTCGCAGACTATCTAAGTTTTCCTCAATATACAAGGTTGTCACACAAATACAACAAGGTCCAGCCGAAAAAAATCTGTTCATACTGACAGCAGAACGATTCTGACCTGCCTGGTTTCTTCGGACCACTCAATTCTTGAGGGTGGCCCCCCTGGTTCAGGTTGTTGCCGATCATCCCTGCGTAAGCCTTCGGGGTCATCTTCCCCAGGCTTGAGTGGGGCCGGACCTCGTTGTAGAGCCTGCGCCAATCCTCAATGACGACCTTGGCTTCCACCCTGGAGCGAAACCACTCCATGGACAGGCATTCGTCTCGGAACTTCCCGTTGAAGCTTTCGACCATCCCATTCTGCCAGGGTTTGCCAGGGTCGATCAGCGCGATGCCCAGCGATTCATTCGTGGCCCAGCGGAGCAGCGCCTTGGACACGAATTCCGGTCCGTTGTCCGAGCGTAGATAACGCGGAGCTCCCCGCTCGCTGGCAAGGCGCGACAGCACCTCGACCACCCGCCCGGTACGGATGCTCCCGGCCACGTCGATGGCCAGGCATTCGCGGGTGTATTCATCAATGATCGTCAAGCATTTCAGCTGCTGCCCATTCGCGCAGGCATCAAACACGAAATCGTAAGCCCACACCTCGTTGGCTCCGCATGGCAACTGTGGTCGGGGACGCGATCCGGCCACCCGTTTTCTGCCGCGTTTTTTCGGCACTTGAAGGCCCGCCTTTCGCCAGATCCGGAACATCCTGTCAGGCCCCATGACGTGCCCCAGATGCTCCATGAACACCTGTATCCGGCGGTATCCGTACCGGGGATACAGGTTCGCCAAGCCGGTCATGACCTCGATGAGCGGGCCATCACGGGCTTCCATGCGCGACTCGTAGTGCAAAGTCGAGCGGGAGGTGGACAAAAGCGCACACGCCCTGCGTTGTGACAACCCGCGTTTCGTCGCGAACGTCACCTGCTGGCGGCGGACGGGTGCGCCTACCATTTTTTTGCGGCAATTTCCTTCATCACCTCGATTTCGAGGTCCCGCTCGGCCAACAGCTTTTTCAGCCTGGCGTTCTCCTGCTCCAGTTGGCGGAGTTTCTTCACGTCATCGGCGTTCATGCCGCTGAAACGCTGACGCCACGTGTAGATCGTCTGCTCGCTAATGCCGTGTCGCTTGGCCACCTGAGGCACCGGATCACGGTCAGCCTCGCGCAGAATGCTCACCATCTGCTCATCCGAAAATCGTGACTTCCTCATAGCTCCCTCTTCTTGGTCGGGAGCCACCTTCTCAAGTTTCAGCTGGTCCGAAAAGAGCCGAGCAGGTCACTATCGCTCTGACGTAATATCCGTCTCTAAACAACCTCTGCTGCCCACGCTGAACCTTTCTGCCCCAGTATTCCGATGTAATGCCTGGCCAATATACAAGAAGCTTACCATCTATTCCAAGCCTTTCATTCAGATTGAAGCACATTAAATGAGGGATATATGTCAGATCATAAGCAACGATCAAAGCGTCCCAGGAAGGCTTTTCAGTCTCCCCCCATCCAATGGCGACATTCTTCATTGCCGAAGACGGATACGATCCGATTTGGAGTTTCGAAGGGTTCACCAGGATATTTGTTTGCGGAAGACCATAGTCCTCGACAACATCTTTCATCTTGCGCATAAGTTGCGGCAACATGCTGGCCTTTCTATTTGGTGCATGAAGAATTGCGATCACAATGTTTTACAACCTCCACAACAAATTGTTGTTAAAGGAGAATGTCTGTGCCTAAATTGAGACAAAAACGAAACAAAGGCGTTCGCTTCTCCGAGACATTAGTTTTCAAAGTTACCAAGTCTACCCGTGATAGAATCCGAGATGCGGCTTCCAGAGGTGGTGCTACGGAATCTGCTTTGGTCCGTGTGCTCATCGAAAACGGATTGGCACATTTCGAGGCTTGCCCAAATCGGATTAAACCATTCCATACATTAATATTTGAATTGCGCGTGTAAGTCGATCTTCTGTTTTAATAAATTAATCTCAATATTCCAGGGAATTCCTTCATATCAGGTATTACACTGACGCCAAGGTGTTTGCTGGTGGAAGTTAATTCTTCACAGATGTAGGGCGGTACCTTGATGAGACCATTTTGCAGAAAGGCAGA
>JAQUEZ010000482.1 GCA_028684915.1 Desulfobulbus sp. | reverse complement strand
CAAAGTACAACCGGCCGCAGGCTTGATTGCATCAGGTTTATAAACGAGGATGAGCAAATTAACGACCAATTTTTACAGGGAAAAGCGGGGCGATGGATCAAAAATGGCTCGCGGCATCTCGGTGCACGGTGCACGGTGCACAGGCGCGCGATGCGCTGCAGTATGAAAAAGCCGCTCAATCCGGCCGGCGGTTGCAGTGGCCCTGGATAGAGTATCGAAAAGGCCCTTACACGAAGGTTGGATTGGTTGAGATAAATAGGAGATATATTGACTTCTCTGACCAGAGATTCACAATAAAAATACAAAACAAAAGTTCGTGGGTTACCTATTTCATCAAATACTTTCTGTCTCTGCCGCCGCATCCAGTGCTTTTCGAACACTCGTTGCGAGAACAATTCTGCTCAGAGGTTTGCAAAGCAAGGCTGCAGCCCCGGCCTTAAGCGCCTGCTCTTCATTCAACGTTTCACTGTACCCAGTGCAAAGAATAACCGGCATGATTGGCCTGATAGCCAGAACATTTCTCGCCAGGCTTATACCTGTCATTTCGGGCATGGTCTGATCGGTTATTATCATGTCATAGGCGCTGGGATTTTCCTGGAACCGCTTCAGGGCCTCGACGCCTGACGTAAGATATTCCGCAGAGTATCCGATTTCTTCCATCAGTTTACATGTAAGCACCGCCAAGGCTGGCTCGTCATCGACGACCAATAACCTCTCGCCTCTGCCGACCGGGACGAAATCATCCTTCTCAACTTTAACAATATCTCCAGCGTGGAAGGGTAGATATACCTCCACTTTCGTCCCTTGGCCGAGAGCGCTCTCTATCCCGATCGCCCCTCCATGATTTCTGACGATTCCGTGCACGACCGACATCCCCATGCCAGTACCCTCGCCAACTGGTTTGGTGGTGAAGAAGGGCTCGAAGACCCTCATCAGGGTTTCGGGCGCCATGCCGATGCCGGTGTCTTGTACAGTCAGCAGCACATATGGTCCAACGGTCAATCCGGGTAATCTATCGGCCTTTGACTGGCTTACATTCACGTTCATTAATGTTATGGAAAGTATTCCACCCTTCTCTAGCATTGCTTGATAGCTATTGGTGCACAGATTCATCACAACCTGGTGGATCTGGGTGGCGTCGGCTAACACCGTATCTCTTTCTTTCAAGATATCGAGTTTCATTTCTATAGTGGTAGGTATGGTCTGGCGCAGAAGCCTTACAACTTCACCTACTACAAGGTGCATCTGTACGGGCGATCTCGATTCCGCCGTTTTCCTGCTAAAGGCCAGAATTTGTTGCACAAGTTCTTTGGCCCTGTTTGCTGCGACCAAGACCTCCGACAGGTATTTTTTGTTCTGCGAATCACTTTCCAGGCGGAGGTGTACAAGCTCAGTGTAGCCGAGGATTGCAGCAAGGATGTTGTTGAAATCATGGGCGATACCTCCAGCTAATGTGCCAATAGCCTCTATTTTCTGGGACTGGCGAATCTGTTCTTCGAGCAAAACCTTCTGCTGTTCTGATTCCTTTCTGGCTGTGATGTCCACGGCGATACCAACAATTCGGTACACGACTCCACGGTCATCTCGGAGAGGAAAGGCACGGTCTCGAATCCAACGAATTTCCCCAGTGGGTTGGACAACCCGGTACTCTTCATCGTAGGTGCCCTGTACCTGTTTGCTGGTCGCACTTTGGCGAATCTGCTCTCGATCCTCGGGGTGGATGAACTCGAGCCATAACATGGGCCTTTCGTATAATTGTTGTGGCGGCACTCCCCAGATGGTTTCGAATGCCGGGCTGACATAGAGCACGGATGTATTGTCGGGGGAGGATATCCAAAAAACAGAATCGATGTTTTCTGCCAACTGCCGGAACCGTTCTTCACTTTCCTGTAATATCCTGCTGTCTCTCGCATTCTTGGCAATGAGCAACGCGGTCGAGAACAACATCAAGAGAAGCAGAATGCCAACAGTGACGATTGTCGGATGGTTGGCAAGGTAGGTGGAAAACTGGATTCCCGACGGAGAGAGGAGATGAATCGTCCAGCTGGAGAGCGGCGATTGTCGGGAACAATGTGCATACGTCAGGCCATCGTTACGTTGTAGGTCGCGTTGGAGGTTCTTCAGGTCACCGTACCCATACTGCTCGACCGTACCCATGCCCTTGGGAAAAAACGGCCCGCTGGCAAAGAAAGGCTTGCCATTGCCATCTGTTACCATGGCTGAGAAAGAGGGCTGTTTCTTCAGCATCTCTTGCCAACGGATTAAGAAGACCTCCAGGGAAAAGGTAGCGCCGACCAGGCCGTTGAATTGGTTTCGTGCATTGGTCAGCGCCACCACAATTCCAGTCACTTTCTGTGCGGAGATGGGGCCGATATGCGGCTCCATTACTGCAAACCGTTGGCCTGCAGCAAGGTTTTTAAAAAAATAGAGATCCTTGATTGTTTGAAGATTGTTCCGGTCGATCGGTATGCCCGAGGCAAAAAAACTGCCCGAGGCATCCACGGCAGCGAAGTTGACAATCTCCGGGAAGGCTTTCTTGAGCTCTTGAAATAGTGCGGTGGTTTCTTCCGGTTCCTGCTCTTTGATCACCCTGGTTCTGGCGAGTGTTTCAAAGATGTTTTTGTATTGCTCGAAAACCGCATCGGACAGCTCATCCAGATGACCCGCTGTCTCCTGTATCTGCATGGAATGCTCGGCCTCGGCCTGATCGAATTCCGCTTTGATATTGAGCACCCAGAAAGCGGAGAAGACCAGAAGTGAACCCAGAAGTAGAATGGGCAGGGGAAAATTTTTCATGTATATCTCGCTGATATTCCGCTAAAGCGTGAATCGGTGAGCATAGCATGGGTATTGTCTGCTGTTCGTATGCTTCTCACCTAACACGAGCACCGCCTCTAAGCTTCCCAACCTCCTCAACAAAATACTAGTATAAACGAAAAACCAATTAAATAGCAAACAGGCTAGAGCTGATCTAATCGTTATTCAATTGAGGTTATGATTCAGATTCGACAGACAAATTTCAATAGGTAATAGATGCCGAGTTAAGGTGCTTCCAATCAAGGTAAACAGGAGAAATATAGCCCCGTCAAAATGGGTGAATGCACGAAGGGCCGACTCTCAGGAAAGCAACGCCCGCGGACTCCATTCACACCTGTTTTTTAGCTGTCCAGTGATTTTCAGTATCGTAATTTAACTAAAATAACTCAGCAATGTCCGGTTAAGAATTTGCACGGGGCAAGGGGTAAAAAAGTTACATAACGCTCTGAAATTTCTTGACAAAACAATGAAGGGCCGGCGGGACATTTTTCATAAGCATCCTTTTATTTCAAG
>JAQUEZ010000158.1 GCA_028684915.1 Desulfobulbus sp. | reverse complement strand
CAGGTAGATCAGGCCAAATCGACCGGTTCGTTTCAGCACATAGCTGACACTATTGCGATACCCATCGGCACTTCGTTCAAAACTGCGGTTGAACCAACCGAAAAAACCTTTTTTTTGCCCATGGTTTTCCTTGTTGACCGGCTTAAGAATGGTCGCACAGAGGGCTGGGGTAAGTATGAGAGCAACCAGAACGGAAAGGACCATGGCGGAAACGATGGTCAACGAAAACTGACGATAGATCGCACCGGTGGAGCCGCCAAAAAAAGCCATGGGGACAAACACCGCAGAAAGGACCAAGGCGATACCGACCAAGGCCCCGGTGATCTGATCCATGGATTTTCGCGTCGCCTCAAGTGGGGATAATCCTTCCTCGGCCATGATGCGTTCAACATTTTCGACGACAACAATGGCATCGTCGACCAGGAGACCGATAGCCAAAACCAGACCAAACATGGTCAACGTATTAATCGAGAAACCAAAGGCCGACATTACCCCAAAGGTTCCCAAAAGAACGACCGGAACCGCAATAGTCGGAATGAGGGTTGCTCGGAAATTTTGCAAAAAGAGGTACATGACAAAGAAGACCAAAATAATGGCCTCCACAAGGGTATGGGCAACCTCTTCGATGGATATCTTAATAAAGGTAGTGGTGTCGTAGGGATAAACAACGGACACCCCATCCGGGAAATAGGGCTGAAGTTCGGTAAGCTTTGCCCGCACGGCCTCTGCCGTATCCAAAGCATTTGCACCGGTGGACAGCATGATGGCCATACCCGCAGCCGGTTTGCTATTGAAGGTGGTCAATGAATCGTAGTTTTCGCCACCAATTTCCACTCGGGCGACATCTTTGAGGCGGATCTGGGAACCATCGCTGTTGACCTTTAAAAGGATATGGGCAAACTGCTCGGGCGAACTCATTTTGGTCTGAGCCATCATGCTGGCAGTCACCTGTTGCCCGGCAACCGAAGGTGCGCCGCCGAGATCACCCACAGCCACTTGATTATTTTGTGCTGTAATGGCGGTGGTGACGTCGGACGGGGTTAGCTGGTAACTATTGAGTTTATGGGGATCAAGCCAGATACGCATGGCATATTGGCTCCCGAAAACACGGATAGAACCAACGCCAGGTGTACGACTGAGTGGATCGCGCAGGGTGGAAACCATGAAGTCGGAAAGATCATTCTTATCCATGGTTCCATCATCGGAAATCAACCCCAAAATCATAAGAAAGGTTGAATTGGATTTTGTAACCTGAACCCCTTCCTGCTGAACTTCTTGGGGCAGCAGGCTAAGGGCCTGTTGCAATTTATTCTGCACTTGCACCTGGGCGATATCCGGATCGGTACCTGCCTCGAAGGTCAGGGTAACGGTGACCGTACCGGATGAAGAACTCTGGGCGTTCATGTACAGCAGGTTATCCAGGCCGTTCATATTTTGCTCAATGAGCTGGGTAACACTATCTTCGATGGTCTTGGCAGATGCACCGGGATATCTCGCCGAGATCTGCACTGCAGGTGGGGCAATTTCAGGATATTGGGCAATGGGCAGGCGCATAATCGACAATGCGCCTGTAAGCATAATTACAATAGCAATGACCCAGGCAAAAATAGGTCGATCAATAAAAAATCGGGCCATGACTTACTCCGTTTTTGCAGCTGATTGGCTGGAGGCAGTCTTGTTGGCTGCGGGGTTTGCTTGTTGGACAACGACCGGATTCACCGGTACACCAACACGAATTTTTTGCAGGCCGGAAACTATCACCTGTTCACCGGATTGTAGTCCCTCACTGACGAGAATACGGTCTCCAATATATTGTCCAGTTTGAATGATTCGCCCTTCTACGTTCGAACCTTTCCCAACGACCATGACCATTGCCTGCCCTTTGCTATTTCGTTGAACACTTGCCGCAGGCACGAGTAGCGCCGTCGGTTGTAGCCCTTTATCGATACGGGCACGGACGAACATACCGGGAAGCAACTCTTGCTTGGGGTTGGCAACAATAGCGCGGAGAGTGACGGTACCTGTAGTCTGGTTAACGGTTACATCGGAAAATTCCAGGCTACCGGTTTGTTCATACTCCGAACCATCATCAAGAATAACAGTAACGGCGGATTTGGCTTTTTCGCCTCCGGTGGCCAGCCCAGCAGCAACTTCTTTTTTCAAACGGATCAATTCAGTACTGGATTGATTGACATCAACATACATGGGATCAAGCTGCTGAATGGTTGACAGTGCCGCACTCTGCTGCGCGGTGACCAAAGCACCTTCCGTCACTGAAGACTTACCAATACGCCCGGTGATAGGAGCGGTTACCTTGGTATAATCGAGATTAATACGCGCGGTGACCAAAGCGGCTTTGGCAGCAGCAATATCGGCCACCGATTGTTTCCAGGCTGCTTCCATCTCAATTTGGTCCTGCTCGCTAACAGCCTTGGTTCGGACCAATACCCGATAACGATCGGCTTTTATCTTATCCGATTTTTCTTGGGCCTCAGCTTTTGCCAACGCAGCTTTGGCGCTATCATAGGAAGCTTGATACATGGCAGGATCGATCTGATAAAGGAGCTGATCAGCTTTAACCTTGCTCCCTTCAGTAAACAATCGTTTCTGTATAATACCGCTCACCTGAGGCCGGACTTCAGCAACCTTATAGGCAACGGTCCGCCCAGGAAGCTCCACCGACAACTCGATTGGTTCCGCCTTAAGGGTAACCACATTCACCTCAACCGGTGCGATGATGGTTGCCTTTTGTTCGGCACCTTCTTTACAGGCGGCCACGGGAAGCCCTAGCAAAAAGGCAGTGACCCAAATCATGTTTCTTTTTTTCAAAAGCTTCATTAACCTCTTCCTAACTCTCTGTGATTAAGTGGTTTATTGCAAAATTCTGCAAGTATGTAATGAGTAAACGGCGGCCGAAACCCCGCCCAAAAGACGGGGTGTTACAGGACTGAATAAAAAATTATACATACATTCATGAATGTATGCAACCGCCTTTATAAACACTATTCAATAAAAAAATGGTTAGTTAAAGTCAGTAACCTCCGGAAAAGCCGGTGGCTTAACGGCTTTAGAACCGCTAAAAGCGGTATATTTAATGCCTGGCAGGAAACAGACAAAGGACGACAAATCAGAACCTTACCATCGCAACCGACAAATGATGAAAACGCAATCACAGGCAATGGCTACTGTAGAACAATAATGTAACATACTGATTATTAATGCATATTCTCCTGGTGAACTCCATAGGATAGGGCATTTGAACGGATTGAATAGCCGCCAACGCAAAATCTTCGTCGGACGAAAACCGCATGCGTAAAGTTATCGAACCCCAGATGCAGCTTGGCGAACTGGCCATCACCGCTAACAGCTGGACCACAAATCCCGCGATGATATCCCACAGATTCTACGCGACCTCCAGCACATCTACACCACGCCTGAACTGCGCAGGCCGATATTTGCACTCCTCGAAGAGGTGTTGCCCGAGCGTCAAATTGATGGAAAAACCGTCAAGGCCTCCCCTAATAACGGTCGTCCCGGTATGTCACAATGGCAGATTCTGGTATTGGGTGTGTTCAGATTGGGGCTCAATGCCGACTATGATCGCATCCAGGAGTTGGCCAACGCACACAAGACCCTCCGGCAAATGCTCGGGCACAGCGACTGGGCGGACCTAAGGCGTTGTCAAAAAATAACCTGGCCGGGAGATTGTTTTAAACGCCATAAAGAGGAGTAACGACATAGTGATAAATGGCCATGTTATTTCGTAACGGTTCCTAAAGCATTATAATCTACAGACCCAATGTCATTCAGCAATGTCCGGTTAGGGACTTGCATTTGTAATTTTCTTGTTTGACTTACCCTGCATGGTAGGGCCAGAGCGTTCTATCCGAGATTCATTGAGGAGCTGGTTGCGCAACTGGCGGATTCGTTGAATGGAAACCGGTTCGCCGTGCTGCTCCTGGCAGTAAATTGCCAAGAGGATTTAGGTGATCAGGCCGGTAAGCATCTGAATCATGAGGTCATGGCGGCTTCGTGAAATGAGGTGATAACCTTGAGGTGTCGTTTCCACCAAGCAAAGAACGTTTCTACTTGCCAGCGCAATTTGTAGATCATGGCGATCTGTTCGGCGGTAAGATCGAAACGGCTGGTGGCAATCCAATACGATTTCCCCTCGACGGTATAACCCTTGCTTTCAGTTGTGGGGACAACTTGAGCTATGAAGTAGCTTTTGAGTCGACTCTGTTCAACCGGCATAGCCGTTGAACTCTGACCTGGCCCAAAGGACCAGGTTTTCTACACTTCGAATAAATTGAGCGGATCTAATCGCTTGTCTTCTTTTTCCTGGTGTTGGATATATGCCATTACAGCGTCTTCATCCTTACCAACTGTGGAAACGTAATAACCTTGTGCCCAGAAATTCCGGCCAACAAAATTCTTCTTTCTGCCTTGAAAGTTACGCGCAATTGGGATTGCGCTTTTGCCTTTGATAAAACCCGCAATCTGGGCAAATGAGTATTTGGGTGGCATCGAAAGCAAGATATGGACATGATCTGGCATCAGATGCCCTTCGATCACTGTATATTTTTTCTGCTTGGCCAATTCTCGAAATATTTCGCCCAAATATTTCCGTAAGTCACCGAAAATATGTTTCTTGCGATACTTCGATATCCATATGACGTGGTACTTGCAATCCCGCTTAGCGTGACTGAGGCTTTGTTCGTCGTACATGGGGAGTCTCCTCTTCTTGAACTTTGAGTGGTTCTAAAGTGTAGACTTCCCATTTCTCACGGAACTGTCAAATTTTGGGAGTCCACCGCCAGAGCCGGTGGTTTACCTATTGATTATTATTTCGCATGCGAAAACGGATTATCATCCAAAATTATTACCCGCGCAGAATTTCGAGGCCGCCCTGGTTGACCTGTTGGCTCAGGTGAGACTAAATGGTGAAACAATTCGCCCAGGACCGTACTGTATAATGTGGTAGCTCATCAGATACGAACAGTGGCTTACCCTGACATCGAGCGGTCAAATCTTTCAGCATTTGCCGGCCATCATCCAATCCTCGCCCGCCAATATGGAACGTAATCAACAGCCGCGTGGAGGCATCGATTGCTGTCCAGATCCAGGTCCGCCCATACTCTTTCTCGAGGTCTTCGGCACTGCCAGAACTTTCCTTTTTTTTTACAAAGGTCCACAGTTCGTCAAGTTGCGCATCGCTCAGTTCCAGGGAGGCCAGCTGTCCAGAGAGGACCTTAGGTTTTGTAAAATAATAACATAACTATTTTTATGTTGTATGATATCCATATTCATGGATATTGAATCGGCAGCCATAGAGCGTTATCAGAATCTTGAATGGGCTTTGGATGAGCGACTGAGGCGTTTGTTTGCAGCATCTGAGGCCAAAGTGGGCATGGAGAGCAGTTCTCACCGTATCCGTCGTGCCGGTGCCGGTCGCAAAGCTACAGTTACCGACGACGCCGGTTTGCTGGCAGCGCTGGAGAGTTTGGTTGAACCGGTAACTCGTGGTGATCCAGAATCACCACTGCGTTGGATCAGTAAGAGTCTGCGACAATTGGCCGCCGAGCTGGGCAGACAGGGGTATCGTGTCAGCCACACATCGATCGGCGCCTTGCTCAAACAGTTAGGCTATAGCCTTCATGGGAATCGCAAAACACTGAAAGGGGCATCCCCCCCTGATCGCAATCGCAACGCCCAGTTTGAATATATTAACGCTCGGGTAGACAAAGCGCTGAGTCAGGGGCAGCCAGTAATCTCGGTCGACACTAAGGAGCCGTTACGAAATAACATGGTCATTTATCGCCATGTCGTTACGGCTATATAGCTGTTTAAAACAATTTCCAGGCCAAGTTATTTTTTGACAACTCCTTAGGACAAGCTAATCCCTATGGCGTTTATGATCTGGCCAAGAATGCAGGCTGGGTCAGTGTCGGTACAGATCACGATACGGCAAGCTTTGCCGTGGCGACGATTCGTCGCTGGTGGCTGGCGATGGATCGCCCCTCTATCCCGATGCCAAAGAACTCCTGATCACCGCCGATGGTGGTGGCAGCAATGGATCTCGGGTTCGACTGTGGAAGCTGGAATTGCAACAATTGTCTGATAACTTGACCAGCCTATTCGGGTGAGTCACTTTCCTCCGGGAACCAGCAAATGGAATAAGATTGAGCACCGGCTGTTCTCACACATTAGCATGAAGTGATCGTTAATCTTATTGCCGCAACGTCAACTCGAAAAGGATTGGAAGTGCGTGCCGAGCTCGATTCAAAACCGTATCCCAAAGGGATCAAGGTGACAGACGAAAAATTTGCGGCAATACGCATCGAGCGAGATAAGTTCCATGGTGAATGGAATTACGCCATTGTGCCTTCAAACAAAAAAACAACATGTAATTGTTTTACGATCCCTTAGCGCAATGCTCACCGGCACGCAGGATCACACGATTGACTGTATCCTTGTCCAGTTCCAACAGGCGTGCGGTAACTCGAACACCAACTCCTTCGGCCGTATGGTGGATAATCTGCCGGATCGTCTCGGGCGGCAGGTGAAGACCAAACAGTGCGCTAGCCTGTGTGGCTCCAAAGCGTTTGCCGCAGGTGCGGCAGTAAAGCAGATCGGGTGCATCCGATAGTTATGGGATTTACAGGATCGGTCGCCTCCATGTAGAGGGGCTAGAGTCCCACAATAACCGCTCCATGGGGTCTGGCGGAAGCAATTCGCCATAAGTATCGGATGCACCCAAGCAGATCTCGGCTCTTGGCCTTGCCATACTTGCCGCGAATCGCGATGTTGCCCTGATGGCGCAAACCAAAATCCTTACATTTTTCGTTGGGGCAGAAACATTGATCAAGCTCAGCCATCGATTGCCTCCTAATTTAGAATTAAATTCGATGAGGCAAAAGTGTAATGCAGGTCATGACTTTGTGTTAACTAAATGGGGACATCGCGCGAAATCCGCCGCACCCGTAAACCAGTTGAGTGCCACACTGAATACCCAAGAGATTTTTTTTAATTATTTTAACAAATTAACTTAATTCTCAGGCATTACTGGAAAGTGTCGAGGTCGGGAGGTCTGCCCATCTGGTGGTTAGATAATCTTTTCAAGAGACCGCATTGAGCGGTTCGCAGGATTTCAAGCCACCGGCTTTGCCGGTGGTTCTGACTACCACCGTTAACCTTTGAAGAGGTAATCCTCTAATCGGAGGAATGGCAATAGAAGTCTTAAGAGGGATTTCATGAGGGACAGACGAGAAGACAAAAAATAAGCCCTTGAAAACCAAGGGCTTATTTTTCTATATGGCGGAGAAGGTGAGATTCGAACTCACGGTACTCGCGTACACACGCGTTCCAGGCGTGCACCTTAAACCACTCGGTCACCTCTCCATTTTTGGTAATTCACAGCGTCAGTCGTTGTTCCGACCAAACGTGGAGCCCTTTGTATCCTGAGATCGAATTTTTTACAAGAAAAATTTAACGGCGGCTTCGAAAAAAATCCCGTAAGACCTGGCCGCATTCCTCAGCCAGGAGGCCACCAGTGACGCTAAATCCGTGATTCAACAATCCATCGCTACCAATCTGATATTTAGAGACAATTGCGCCGCCCTTGGGGTCGGTTGCACCGTAAACCAGACGATTGATGCGGGCATGCACCAACAGTGCAGCGCACATTGGGCAGGGCTCAAGAGTAACATACAGGGTTACCCCTGGAAGGCGATAGTTGCCAAGGCTCGCGGCCGCCCTGCGAAGCGCCCACATTTCCGCATGCCCTGAGGGATCTGAGGCCTCAATACAGTTATTCCTGGCCTCGGCAAGAACTCGCCCCTGTTCATCGACCACCACCGCGCCCACCGGAACCTCGCCCATGGAAGCAGCCAAGCGTGCCTGTGCCAAGGCCCGCCGCATCATCTGCTGATCAAAATCGGTCAGTTGCGGGTCCTCTTCCTGCTCGTGCATGTTTTCCCCTAAAAATGCGAAAGAACTTCCGATTGCTTTTCTGAAAGGTTCGCTTATAATTACGAAATAGAGATTGAAAATACGAATTCGAAACTAAGAGGCTAGCCTATGGGAGATAAAAAAGCTACAGTTCTCGCGTACAAGTGCTCGCCGGAAAACAGATCGAGCATTGAAGCCGCCCTTGCCGCCAATTTTGAGCTGAGCTTCTACAACGATCCCACCGATTTTCAAAACGAGGTCAGACGCAGGCCTTTTGACGTCATTTTGCTCAACTTTCAGGCAGAAAACGGCAGGAAGCAACACATGTTGCAGAAAATCCAAGAACACACGCCCTCGACCCCTGTCATCCTTACCTGTGAATCGGAAGAACTGCTCAACATCGACAAGGCTTTTGAGCCCATCATCTACGATGTGATTAACTTTCCTCTCTCTGTGGCCCGGATCAAACGTACTGTCCGCCATGCCCTAGAAAAACGACGTCAGGAAAATGAGTTAGCCTATCTGCGCCGCACCCAGGATATAGTGTACAGTTTTGATCGAATTATTGCCGAGAGCGAGAGTTTCAAGACCATCATTAAAAGCCTGAAAAAATTTTCCGCCACTGATGCCACCATTCTGCTCACCGGAGCCACCGGAACCGGTAAAAGCTTTCTCTCCGGAACCGTGCATTATAATTCACCACGTCGAGACCGGCCTTTTATCAAAATCAATTGTGCCAACATACCGGAACCCCTCCTGGAATCGGAGTTATTCGGTCATGAACGCGGTTCCTTCACCGGAGCGGAGAAGCAGCGCATTGGCCGCTTTGAACAGGCCGACGGCGGCACCATCTTTTTAGACGAGATCGGTGAGATCTCCCTTGAAATTCAGTCCAAACTGCTGCGGGTGCTGGAAGACAAATCCTTTGAACGGGTCGGCGGCAACAAAACCATCAAAGTTGACGTGCGTCTTATCGCGGCCACCAACAAAGATCTGCAGGAACTGATCACGCTTGGCAAATTCCGCGAAGACCTCTATTACCGGATCAGTGTTCTCCCGGTGCATCTGCCCTCACTGAAAGACCGGCCCAAATGCCTGCCGCCACTTGCACTGAAGTTACTTGAAAAATCGACCACTTCGCTCAAAAAAACCAACATCAACAGCTTTTCCCAAGAGGTGCTGGCCCTGATTCAGGGGTACGACTGGCCGGGGAACATTCGTCAACTGGCCAACACCATTGAACGGGCAGTCATCCTTGAGGATGCAGACCAGATAAGCATCTCTTCAATGCATGTCCCAGAAATGGGGCGAACCATGACCCCGCTGATTCAGGCAACCGAGCCCCTGGAGGTCCATGAAAAGGAGTTGATTCTCCGAGCCCTGACCGAAAACCTCTGGGTGCAGAAGGATGCAGCGAAGTGTCTGGGTATCAGTCCCAGGGCGCTGAACTATAAAATCAAAAAATTCGGTATCACCCACCAGAACTGGCGAAAACATAAGAAAGAGTGAGCTCTATCTAGTGCAGATGGCCTCCGGTGCTCGACATGGCCAGGTTGCCATCTTTCACCCCTCGCAGGGCCATCAACTGTTCGGCCAATTCCCGCACCTGAGATGCCCTGCCCTTAACAATCGTCACCTCCAGGCAGTTATGGTGATCCATGTGCACATGGGTGGAAGAGGTGATGGCATGATGGTATTCGTGCTGTAATTCGGTAATTTTTTCCTGGAGTTGCGGCTGGTGGTGATTATAGACAAGACTGACAACCCCCACCACCTCGCTATCCTGCTCCCACTCTTCGTTCACCAGCACTTTTCGAATCAGATCACGCACGGCCTCCGACCGGTTGGAATAGCCACGCGGGTGAATATAATTGTCGAACTGATCAAGCAGCTTTTCATCCAATGAAATGGAAAATCGTTTCAACATCGCCGGTCAAATTCCTTTTTCAAGTTCTTTAAGTTTATCCAATAATGCCCTGGCCTCATTGCGGTATTTTTCCTGGAGACTGGTATCCTTAGATGCCCAGCTAAGGTACTGTTTGGCCAGCTTTACTCTCCCAAGATAGAGATTGTACTTGCTGAGATAAAATCCGGCCATCCCTTCCCTTCCCCGGTTTGCCTCAATCCTTCCCAATTCAAAATAGAGTGGGGGATATTCAGGCATGACCACGGCCAATCGCTGAAGCAGTTGTTCCGCCCGTCCGATGTTCCCCCGCATGGATTCGAGTTTGGCCAGTTGGTAGAGGCCGTACATCTCATTAGGGTCTTGGCGTACTGCTCGCTCAAGCAAAAAACGGGCCTCGTCGTAACGGCCATTCTCCAGCACGATCACCGCACGATCAACATTGAGAATGTTCTTCTTCGGATAGTGCCCCTGGACCTTGTCCAAATAGGTAAGCGCACCATCAAAATCACGCGCATCGGCGGCCAACTGGGCCATACCGAAATTGGCCATGATCTGCTGCTCTGGATCATCTTGTGCGTTTAATAAGGTAATACAATAAATTTTAAGCTTTTCGGGATCAATCGCCTGGAACAGCACCCGGTATTTAAAACGGATAAAATCAAAATTATCTGTTTTTTCAAAGGATTGTTGCTTTCCTTTGCGGCGGTCACCCTCAAGCATCGATTCGATATACCCTAGACGCACTTCCGGGTTGGGATGAGTAAGCAGGTATTGTGGCGTATCGCCGCCGATTCTGTAACGGGTAATTCGCCGCATGGATTGCAGCATCCCTTCCATGGCCTCGGGGTTGCGATGCATCCGCTTCATCCAGCCGTAGGAGAGCCGGTCCGCCTGTTCCTCGTCTTCACGGCTGTATTGGAGATTGGCCGCCTGACCAGCAGCCATTGAGCCCATCATAATTCCAGGAGAAAGTCCCGGCACGCCAATAGCCAAACCTGCTATTGCCAAAAGCAAAGAAGCTGCCCCTATGACGGTATTTTTTTCCATCCGCTGGGCTATATGGCGACTGACCACATGGCCGATCTCATGGGCAAGAACGCTGAGTAACTGATCCTCATTTTTCACTGTTTCGATCAGGCCGGAGTAAAAAAACACCAATCCAGCCGGTGCGGCAAAGGCGTTGAACTGTTTGCTCTTTACCACATAAAATCGGTAATCAAAGTACTGGGGGCCAACGGTTTTTAATACCTTGCTGCCCAGTGTATTGATATATTGGCTGATATCCGGATCATCAAGAATAGGCAACTCTTTGCGCATGGAATAGAGCAGTTGTTCTCCTATTTTTCTTTCTTCACCAATGGTGAGCGCCAAAGCTTGCAGAGGCAGCATGAGGAAGGAGGTTAAAGCCAACAGGGCCGCACAACGAACAAAACATATTTTTCTTACCATAAAAGGGTACCAAAATTGGGCAACGACCACTGCCGGGGATGGGTGGTAACGCCATGGACGATAATAATGGTAACGCGTTCCCTGTTCCGTCGCAACCGTGAGAAAATTCTTTTAAAAACCGAGCTGCTGGCGATTGAGTCGCCTCTCAAGTAGCGCCACGCCCCAAGAACAAGGAAAGGTTAGAAGAAAATAGAGGCCTGCCACGGTCAGCCAGACCTCAATAGTAAGATAGGTCGAGGCCATCAGCTGGGTGCCCTGATAGGTTAATTCCTGGATGGAAATTACCGAGACAATAGCCGAGTCCTTGACGAGGGAAATCATTTGCCCTGCCAATGGTGGTAAAATGCGACGGAAGGCCTGGGGGAGGATCACATGCCAAAGACACTGTCTTCGCGATAATCCCAGTGCTAAAGCGGCCTCCCACTGCGAACGCTCGATGGATTCGACCCCTGAACGGAAAATCTCGGCCATGTAGGCGCTCTCAAACACGGCCAAGGTCAACAGGGCAGAGAGAAAGGCGGAAAGCTGACTGGGCGGCGCAAGCAAAAACGAAAGTACATGCTGAGTCGATACAGAAGCCGCCTGCGCCATTTCATCCAGTTGCAACACGGGAATCAACTGATCCGCCAAAAAAAAATAGAACAGGAAAATAATGACCAGTGGCGGCAGGTTGCGCAGAAGTTCTATGGCTGTTCGTGAGAGCAGACGCCCGTACAAACTCTTGCCGATTCGCGCTAAGGCAAGAACAAGCCCAAAAGGCAGCGCCAGAAGACCGGCCCAGAGACTCAGCCGAATCGTGGTCAACAGCCCCTGGATCAAATAATTGCTCACCCATCGCCCCTGCTCTGCATCATAGCGAAACAAAAACTGGGGTAACACACCCCAGTTCCAGGTGTAGTTGAGTCTTTGGGTAATCCGATAGAGGGCAAATCCGGCGACGGCAAGTAGTAAGACCAGCAGGAAGAGGTCCAGCGGCTGAATGATTCGCCTTCTACTCAACACAATAAACCCGAAGGTAACCTGCCCTTACTGCACCAAATTCTGCCACTGGGCGGAACCAAACCAATAGTTATAACGCTGGGCAATCCATCCCTTGCTCTGGACCACATCAATCCAGTTGTTGAGGAAATTGAGTGTGTCCACATCTCCCTTGCGCAACCCCATGCTGATGGGCTCCCGCAGCAGTTGCTCCGGATAAGCCACCAGCAATTCGGGGGCATTGGCAGCGCTCTGAGCCGGTAGGGGCTGTCCAGCAACCATGCCATTAACCCGGCCATTGCGCACCTCCTGGACGGCTGAAGGCTCATCATCAAACAGGCGCAATGTAGCCAAAGGAAACCGTTCTTTGGCAGCCAGAGCGGCCGTTGAACCAAGGCGGGCGGCCAAGGTCACACCGGTTTTGTTGAAATCGTCCACGCTCCACCCCTCGCTCATTTTCTTATTAGCCAACAATCCCTGGCCAGTATAGTAATAAGGATCAGTAAAGTTTATCTTCAGATTACGTTCGGCGGTCACGGTCATCCCCCCGATAATCAGGTCAAATTTACCTGCAATCAAGGCCGGAATAATACCTGACCACTTGGTGGGTACAAACTGAACCTTAACCCCCATATCCTTGGCTAATTGCTTCGCCACGTCGATCTCAAGGCCAATCAGCTCCCCTTTTTTATCCTTCATTGCCCAGGGCACAAAGACATCCATACCCACACGAAGTGTTCCCCGTTGAACGATCTGTTCAACAGTGGATTCGCTACTCAATTGTCGTTGTATTTCGCCAGCGGCAGAATTCTGTACTAGACTCAAAAACAAACAACAGGCCAGCGTCAAAAAACAGGCAAAAAAAGGTTTCATCTTTTCCTCCACAGTGATTATCGCATGCTCTGTGTTGCGAAAATCGGGTCATTGGTCCACTGAAAATGATGCGTTAACAAAAGATCGTAACGATGAGGGATTCGTAAAAAGTCCATCACACGCCAAGAGATGGTACGCTAAAACAAAAACATCCAAAGTGTAGTGGTTTTACGACGCCTTCAACGATGCGTATTTTTATCCTAGCAGCCGGAAAAGTCTTCTTTGCGGGAAGTGATTATTTATCCTTCAAGCACGACCACAGGGTTTCTTTACTGACTGATTGCGGCAAAGGCGCCGTTAACAAGTCGTCGTAAATCCTCAGGAGCCAGTTCAATTTCCAACCCCCTTCGGCCTGCACTGACATATATGGTCTGGAAATTCCGGGCCGACTGGTCAATAATCGTCGGCAAACGTTTCTTCTGTCCGAGAGGACTAACCCCACCAAGAACATACCCTGTTGCCCTTTCAACAGTCGCCTTCTCGGCCATTGCAGCTTTTTTGGCACCAAGCGCCTTAGCCATGAGTTTCATATTGAGCATGCAACAAACCGGAACCAATGCGACCGCAAGGTTATATCCATCCACGGTAACGACCAGGGTTTTGAGCACCTGTTTCTCATGTATACCGAGCTTCTGAGCAGCCTCAGTACCATAGGATTCAGTGGCGGGATCATGATCGAACTCATGCAGAGTGTGTTTTATTTTGTTTTTTTGGGCAACGTTAATTGCAGGAGTCATAGCTGATCAGTGGTGTAGAGTAGAGCGCTGATGAGAGCACCAAGAACCAACGATTATGTTTTGCCGCACGCGGCTATTCCATATCAGAAGATTTCCTGGTGGCATCAGCGCCCCCTCGTCGAACCGGACGTGCGGGTT
>JAQUEZ010000481.1 GCA_028684915.1 Desulfobulbus sp. | reverse complement strand
CTTTCTGCCCGTCAGCAGCCCAACACGGAGTGGCACCAATAGAAAGGAGTTGCCGCATAATCTCTAGCCCACGACAAGAGCACACGGTCACCTCCGGTGATGGACTCTATCGGTTTTAAAACGAATACGGCACACACCAGGAATTTAGAGTTCTGGCCTGTGCCGTTTTTTGTATTCCCTATCCTGTTTCCGAGATTCCTGAACAATTCAATATTCAAGACCTGACCCCAAAAGGCAGGTTATGTTCTAAATGGCCGCTATAGTCTCGGCAATGATGTCTTTTTCCTGGTAACCGTAGATTATGTTCCACCCTGTGTGAATTGACCAGAGAAATCGGAACAATTCCTTGTGATCTTCGCTTTCTTGAGACCAGTGTTTAATACGATAAACAACTTGAGACAGGCGTTTGAGGAAGGCGAAGATCTCTTCATCATCGATATCGACCGCTGCCAAGGTGAACAGAACTTCGTTGCGAAGAATTTCCAACTCGATCAGCAAGTTCTTAAGCATGTAGTCGTTGACCCGGTTGAACACAGCGTCCCAGCGGTCTTGGTCACACGTTGCAGGCTCCTTGAAATATTTTTTGAAGTGGTCTCGATGCTTTAAGTTATTTATCAGTTCAGAATTGTACGTTTGATTCAGCGCGCCCAAAAAGGTCGTTATGCAATCTTCCTTGAACAAGTCATATTGACGCTGGAGATTCCTTTTGACCCTGGTTCTCTTTCGCCTTTCTGGGAGCCAAACCAAAAGAAGGTAAATAAATATGCTGACGATTACGCCGACGGAGACATTGAAAATGATCTGATTTCCGGTGGCAAATGGAGCGAGTGCTTGCTCCGCCCATGAGTTGATGAACCCATTAACAAGACGGTCGTCGCTTGTCTTCAGCATGAGGAATAAGGCTGCGGCTAAAACAACGGTGAGAGTGCTGTTTACTGCGCTTCGTCGAACACGCTTAATTAGATTCTTCATGCGGTTTTCTTAAACATAACGGTAAAATAACCTGCCGGCCAATGCGCTGCCATCTTTCAGAACGCGCTTCATTCCGGTCAGGTTTATTGACTTGATACTATAGAAGGCCCCCCTGCGCTCCCGGCGGACTATCCGCTATAATGGGGGTATCAGCAAACCCTTAGCAAGGAGGCCTTCTCATGCGATTGTACACCAAACAGCACAAGCATTATTGCGGAATCGATCTACACACCAACAAAATGTACCTGTGCATCCTCAGCCAGGAAGGGGACATTCTGCTCCATCGCAACATCAAGACCGAGACGACAACCTTCCTCAAAACCATCGCCCCTTATCGGGACGATCTGGTGGTTTGCGCCGAGTGCATGTTCTCCTGGTACTGGCTGGCCGATCTCTGTGCCGAAAAAAACATCCCTTTCATCCTCGGGCATGCGCTCTACATGCGGGCCATCCACGGCGGCAAGAGCAAGAACGACAAGATCGACTCCCAGAAGATCGCCGCCTTGCTGCGAGGAGGGTTGATCCCCATGGCCTACGTCTACCCGCAGCAGATGCGGGCCACGCGGGATCTGATGCGCCGGCGCAATCACCTCATGCGCAAACGGGCCGAGCTCTTTGCCCACACCCAGAATACCGCCAGTCAGTACAATCTCCAGGATCCTCTGGGCCGGATCGCCAGGCCGGAGAACCGGGAGGGGCTGTTGGAGCGGTTCGACGAGCCTGCGGTGAGGATGTCCATGGCCGCCAATCTGGATATGATCAACGCCTACGACCGGGTGCTGACGGTGCTGGAGCAGGATATCATCGCCCACGCCAAGGAGCATGACCCCACCGCCTATGCCCTGCTCAAGAGCATTCCCGGCGTGGGCCGGATCAATGCCCTCAACTTGCTTTACGAGATCGAGGACATCAACCGTTTTCCCCGGGTTCAGGACTTTGCCTCCTATTGCCGCCTGATCACCTGCGTCAAGGAATCTAATGGCAAGAAATTCGGCGCCTCCGGTAAAAAGATCGGCAACGCTCATCTGCGCTGGGCCTTCTCCCTGGCAGCCCAACTCTTCCTCAAAAGCAACGAACCGGGCCGGCAATTGTACAACAAACTGACCAGCAAGCACGGCAAGGGCAAATCCCTGTCCATCCTGGCCCATAAACTCGGCAGAACAGTCTATTTTATGCTCAAAAACCGGGAAGCGTTCAATATGACGAAATTTCTAGCTGTTTGATCTGGAGGGGACGGATGAGCCCGGCTTCTAACTGGAGGAACTCGTTGTGAGCAGCGCGCATGACCTGCCGGAGAATGCTCCGTATGCGACCAGCATCACCGGTCATGCTCTGCCGATTTTCCACAGCCATCCGACTTGATTGGCCGTCCGTCCCGCTCCTTCTCAATGGCTCTTTGATCTGGTTCTGCCCCTCACCCGAACCCGGTGCTAACTGCGGCATGCTCTTGCATGACCACGCTGATTTTGAATGGGACGGCACGAGGGTACGCGATAGTTTCTAGGACGCGGAGGCCATCGGCCCGCCGCAACTGCTTTGCCGCACCTGGCGAGCCCGCGAGCTTGCCCACGGCCTCCGACGAGCAACACCTTGGCCCATTCTCGACCGCAGGCAAGCTCGCTCATTGCGTAGGCCAACTTCATCTCACCCGGCAAGGCGGTGGATCCTCGGTAAGTGTTTGGTGCAGAGTCTCTCTGTCGCCGAATATGAAACCCAAGTCAGGGCATCTATCTCAGAGCGCATGGCTGGAATCTACCAGCCGCAGAGTGATCCTTTTATCGCTCCCGGATACCTTTATCTATTGACAACCGGGGGCCTTCTAAGTGTTGGGTCTTAAATTTGAATTTAAACCTGCCTGAAATTCATCGGAATTATTATAACACCTCAGTTCAACTCGTCGTCTTTCCAATATTTTGTACCTTTAACCGTGGCCTGAAGTGCTAAGCCACTTTGTGTTAACTGGTAGATTGTTATGCCGTCCACTAATGCTTCACCCCCTACAGCTGCGCCTTTATCGCTGGCTTTGGCAGCAGCATCGGCGTGTCCTCCAAACTCCCAACCGCTGTTTATGAATCTCTCTAATGTGGCTCTATCATGAAAAATAAAGACAGCCCGAAAATCTTTTACACCAAGCCCTAATCCTAAACCGGCTTCGCCCATCTTCATGAAAGTTTGTTTACCTTTCTTGTCGTTAACAACACCGTAACCTCCGCCGAAAGAGGCAAAAATTACATTAACATTGCCATTGCTGAAGACTGCATAACCTGGCGCTGCAGCGATTTCAGCTTTTGCCAGCGCCTTAACTTTATAGAGGTCAGCCAGCGTCTCCTTTTGCATGGATAAAACAGCATGTCTTTTTTCTTGTGGGGT
>JAQUEZ010000480.1 GCA_028684915.1 Desulfobulbus sp. | reverse complement strand
GGTGGATCATGCGGTCGACGGTGGCGGTGGTAATGACCGGGTCGCCGAGATAATCGCCTAGTTGCTTGAAGTCTATGTTGGTGGTGAGGATGGTCGATCCCTTGCAGTAACGGCCATCGATCACCTTGTGGAACAGGCAGGCATGGGCGGAGTCGTGCTGTTCGAGGCGGTCGAAGCCGACCTCGTCGATCAGGAGCAATTCAGGGGCGAGATAGGGTTTAAGTTTCTGCTCCAGGGTGTTGTCGGCCAGGCCTGAGAGCAGATCGCGAAGCATGCCGGCGGCGGTGACATAGCGGCAGCGGAGATTCTGACCGCAGCCAAGCAGCAACAGGGCCATGGCGATGTGACTTTTGCCGGTGCCGGAGTTGCCAGCCAGGATCAAGCCCTGTTTCCTTCTGGCAAAATCCAGGGTTGCCAGTTCCATGATCTGTCGCCGGTCGATCCCCTTTTGAAAATCAAAGTCAAAATCGGCCAGGAGTTTGCGCTCGGGCATCTTGGCCTCCCTGATCCGCCGTTCGATTCGTCGTTCTGTCCGGGCCTCGGCCTCAATGGAAAGCAGCCGTTTGAGCAGTTCGGTTGGCGGCGTGGCCTGTGTCGTTGCCCTGGCCAGTTCTTCATCCAGGACTGCCTCAATACGTTGCAGATTCAGTTCTTTGAGCAGGGCATGCAGGGTGTTGTTCATGATTGGTCCTGGTGATGGAAGTCAAGCAGGGAGGTGTACTCATCCAGGGAGCGCTGCATCTGACCGGGTATGGCTGCTGTCAGTTGTTCGCCGGCCTGTTGCCTGCGCATGGATTCCAGGGTGCGGGGTTGGGCTTTGGCCATCAGGATCCGCTCCACGGCCCGGTAATCGTAGGCATGGTAACGGCTGGCGTGGCCGAGGGCATGATTGATGTCCAAGGCATGATACCGTTCTTTCAGTTGGAGGATGGTCCGGGCATGGAAGCCCCCATTTTTGCGGCTGCAGTTTTTGAGACCGTCAAGGAACGCCTCGGCATGATCTCCCAGGGCAAGGAACTGCTCCCGGACCGGTTCCAACCCGTAACGTTCGCTCTTGCCTCCGTGGATATCCCGGCCGTCAAGGGTGATTCCGGCACCAGCCGGCAACCGCTGGTGGCGGACGATCAGTTGCAGTTCCGGCGAGTAGACGAGGATTTCATGCTCGGTGGCTTTCATCGTCAGGATATCGGCCACATAGTTGTAGGGTACCGGATAGCGGTTGGTTTCAAAGGCCAGGTAGCCTTCGATATCACAGACCCGCAAGGCGACTTCGCCGGTATCGTAGGCATGGTTGGGTAGGGGGCGCAGGGCCTGGAGCTCCTGTTCGACAAACAGTTCCAGGGGCGGACGTCCGGTGGTTTCGTGGCGATGACGATCGCTTTTTTCCTTCAGCCACCAGCGAGCGCAGGCCCGGAGATCGTCAAGGTCCCGAAATTCCCGACCACAGAGGAAGTTGCCCTCCACATATTGAAACGGCCGCTCGATTTTCCCCTTGCTCTCCGGCCGTCCCCGGCGGCAGATGATAGGGCGGAAACAATAATGGGTGGCAAGAGCGGCAAAGGCTGGATTGATCAAGGGCTGCCCTGCCTCCCAACGTAGGACCACAGTTTTTTCACTGTCATAGAGGCCTTGAGCCGGCACCCCTTGGAAATGGGCAAAGGCATCCAGATGGCGGCGAATCAGGGTGAAGTCGATGAACTGACGCCGGGAAAAACCGAGGATATAGGAAAAGCATTGCACCTGCTGCCTGGCCCCTGTGGTGAACTTCAGAGTGTAGGGACTCCAGTCCATCTGTCCCTGGAGGCCCGGTTCGGTTTCGAAACGGATGACCGGCTCCCGCTTCGGCTGGGGCCGGATTTGCCGCAGTCGGTTCCGCAAAATGCTGATTGCCCCGGTATACCCCGCGGCCACCAGTTCCTCAAAAATCCGCTGGCCGGTGATCCTGGGATATTTTTCCAGCAGCTTTCGGATCTGCTCCTCAAACGGATCGACCAACCCTCCCCGGAGAGCAGCACCAGTTGTTGAGCAAGCTCCTCCCGGTTACGGATGAACTCGACCATGTTCTCCTCCCTGGAACCGGGCGCGCAACCGCTGCCCGGCCTGTTCGAGTCCGGCAAGGGCCATGGCACCGATTTGCGAGAGCCGGTATTGCTCGTCCTCGCTCCAGGATTCCCATTGACCGGTTTCCAGGGTCAGGGCCATCCCCAGACAGTGACGTTCAAAACTCAGCAGCTTGCGGAGCAGTACTTTGGCCTCCTGCCCCAGACCAATCTCCGTGGCCGGATCGACCTCCACCGGATCCGGGGCCAGCGCCCGGCGGGGATCCAGGAGCAACTGATTGCAGTCCCGTGGGTTCTCGATGATCTTGGCAACCAGCTTCCTGGTCTCCCGCCAGGTCAGGTGGTGTTTATGAATCGCTGCCAGCACCTCGTGCTGGTTGCTGCGCTGCAACTTGGTCAGTTCCACCCCAAGGCTCGGCGGCAGCAAACCAAGCCGGATCTGCTCCTGGGCCTCATCGCTCAATCGCGCGATCAAGGCCACCCTGCGACTGACCCAGCTCTTGTGCCGGCTCAGCAGTTCGGCGATCTCCACCTGACTCAGGCCGTCTTCATGACACAGCGAATGCACCACCAGAGCCTCCTCCATACCGCTGATCATGCGCCCGACCCGGTTGAGCTGCAGCATTGCCGCCTTGCCGACACGTACACTGGCCTCCAGCCGGCAAGCGCTGAGTGCTTTCAGCGAAAGACTGCGGGCCGCGTTCAGCCGTTTGAACCCATCCAGCAGATGAAACTGACCCGGCTCAAGACAACAGACCACCACCGGGATTAACTGACCATAACGGTGCATTGAGGTGGTTATTGCCTGTTCCGCTGCTGGATCAACAATCCGTAAATGACGAAAACGCTCACTGATTTTGCTGATATCAAGCGGTTCCGCTTCCCGTTGTACAATCATACGGTGTTCCATCGTGTGCCCTCCTGGCATGATCCGCAACCATAGCCGGGCCGGGGGCGTCCCGGCTATCGCCTCTTGCAGGAGGATGACGGGGGACTTGTCGCCGATCCTTTGTATTTTCAGATCGTTGCCTACGGATCACCTCTTGAAGGCGGCGAACGAATTGTTGTGCGAAATAGTTAATAATGACAACCTGTTGTGCCCCTATCACCTCTTGAAGGTCACTCGGCAACAGTGGTGGTTTCTCGGCCTTCTCACCCGCGCAGTCCTCAAGTTTCCTGGACAAGGCGATGGCCTGGAAATACTCCCGGTTCCTCAGGTTCCATTCCCGGCATTTTTTCGCGTGCCACAACCGCTGGCACTCTGGATTGCCGCAGGTTTGCTGGC
>JAQUEZ010000023.1 GCA_028684915.1 Desulfobulbus sp. | reverse complement strand
TCCACATTCTCCATGAAGAGTTGGGCAGCCCGCAGACCACCGGTTTCGTAACGGTCGAGCAGGGTATGGACCCACAGGGACAATTCATCCAGCGCCAGACAACACAAGGCTGGTCCGGCGGCATTGAGATAGGCAAAGCATAAGGAATGGGAAACCGGCCAAATAGCAGGAATCTGAGAGAATATATCCTCAATATAATTGGTTTCATCTGTGACCAGCGGCTCAAGAGCTTCTTCCACATCCCACTCATTGGGGATGCTGGGGGCCACCATCTCATAAAACCGCTCTTTGAGGGATTCCAGATCCATAGTTACACGACCCCGTATCAGAAGAGAGAGCTGATCATCTCATCCATGGCAGCCAGCAATTCGCGGTCGTCGGTCAACGCTTCGCTGACCGCAGCACGGCAGGCTGTTTTGACCGGTATACCACGTCCAATCAGCTTGCCGGTTTGAATTAACAATCGGGTGGAAGCCCCCTCGGGGAGTCCGGAATCCTTCAATCCGCGGGTCATGCCCGCCAGTTTCACCAAGGATTTTGCCAGATCACCATCCACCAGCGCTTCCTTACAGACAATCTCCGCCTCTTTCTCTGCAGTGGGGTAGTCAAAGCTCAGGGCAACAAATCGCTGCCGAGTGGAAGCTTTCAGGTCTTTGAGCACACTTTGATACCCGGGATTATAGGACACTGCCAACAGAAACTCCTTGGGGGCCGTGAGCAGTTCACCCCGTTTTTCAATGGGGAGCTGGCGACGATCATCGGCCAGCGGGTGAATCACCACCGTGGTGTCTTTACGAGCTTCGACAATCTCGTCCAAGTAGCAAATGGCTCCGGCCCGCACCGCCATGGTCAGGGGCCCATCGGTCCAGACCGCCTCTCCGGAACGAATGAGATACCGGCCGACCAGATCAGAGGTGGAAAGGTCGTCGTGACAGGACACGGTGACCAAGGGACGCTTGAGCCGCCAGGCCAGATACTGCATAAATCTGGTTTTACCGCAGCCGGTCGGTCCTTTGAGCAATAGTGGCGAGCCATCGGCATAGGCTGCCTCGGCAACAGCAAGCTCATCGCCGGTGGCCAGATAATAGGGCTCCTCTTCAATCAGGTATTCATCAATGCGCTGCTGTCGTCCCGACATCATATCCTCCGAAAAAGATAACCTCAAAATACGCCCAAAAGCCGTAGATCCTCTGATGCACGGAGAGAGGAGGCACGGAATTTCGTTTTCATACCCTTGATGGCAAGGGTACAAACTTCAATCTACTACGGCGCAGTGTTTTTCCCGACGCCCGACATCTCTTCTCAACGCCTTGGTACCGTGGAAAGTCTACTCGCTGTCTATCTGTGTTTTACTTAGCCATCTCTGAGTGCGTGATGTCCGTTGAACGAGTCCATCACGCCTGAGTACTGAAACCTTAAAAAAAGTAATTTCAGCCAACATTAAGAACGGCTCTTAAAGTTGACAAGCATACTTTTCTCGGCAATTTCATTTGGTTATTGCGCAATGTCGGGGCCATGAGTACATTGATTCAAAATGTTCGGGTATATTTACCTGCCTCAACTTTCCCCCTCTATTCGGCAAACACCTTTGATTCCATGTGTATTGATCTGCATACCCACTCCATTTATTCCGACGGCAGTTCAACACCTGCGGAATTGATCGAACTGGCGCAGCGCAACGGCTTGCTGGGGCTGGCGCTGACCGATCATGATACCGTCGAGGGTGTGGTTGAATTGATGCGGCTGGGGAAGGAGGCTGGCATCCCGATTATCTCAGGAGTGGAAATTTCCACCACCCTTCGTCAGCACACTCTGCACATGCTCGGCTACGGCATTGATCCAACGGCGCCTGTGCTTCTGGAGTGGTTAAAACCCCTTCAGGATGGACGCGAACGCCGTAATGCCGTGATCTTGGAGAAGCTGCGCAATTTAGGCATCGATATAACCGCCGAGGAAGTTGAACAGATATCCTGTTGCGGTCAAACCGGGAGACCGCATATTGCACGGTTTCTAGTGGAACACGGGGTGGTTGAAACTTTTGAGGCTGCTTTTCGCCAGTTCCTTGGTCGGAATAAACCTGCCTGGGAGGGCCGTTTTTCCTACTCAGCCACGGAAACCATTACCATGATCCACCGCTGCGGTGGCGTGGCCGTGCTGGCCCACCCCGGGCAACTGGATTCTGCAATGCGGCTGCAACCAGCCATCATTCGTGAGTTGGTCTTGCGAGGATTGGACGGGATCGAGTTGTACTATCCCACCCACAGTCGTAAAATGAAGAAAAAGCTGCGGGCTATTGCGGTGGAACACAAACTTCTGCTCACCGGCGGGAGTGATTTCCACGGGCAGACCAGACCAACCCACCGGTTGGCTGGCACCAGTCCTGATTTTTGCCCGCCCTGCACCCTGCTCGACGACATGAAAGCGCGTCTCAGCACAATAAATCGGTAATCTTTTCTCTGGACCAAAGCCATGCATACCATTCTCATCGTTGACGACGAACCCAACTATCAGATCGTTCTGGCAGAACTGCTCAAGGATGAGGGATACGAGGTGTTCACCGCCGACAGCGGCAAGGCAGGATTGCCCATTGTCTACAGCACCGATCTTGACATGGTGATCTCGGATATGAAGATGCCCGGGATGGACGGGATTGAATTTCTTGCCAAAATCAAAGAATACAACCGCGAGTTGCCGGTTATTCTCATTACCGCCTACGCCGAGGTAGAAAAGGCGGTCGAGGCCATGCGCCTGGGCGCGTTCACCTATCTGGCCAAACCCTTTTCCAACCAGCAACTCTTGGCCAGCGTCACCAAGGCGGTCGAGCATTACGGTTTGATCCGTGAAATCAGACGGTTGCGGGCCGAGGCCACTCCCCGCTCGGGATTTGGTGGCATGATCGGCAAAAGCCCGTCCATGCGCGCTGTTTACCAGCTGATCGAAAAGGTGGCCCCTACCCCCTCATCGGTACTGATCACCGGTGAGTCGGGGACAGGCAAAGAGCTGGTCGCCCGGGCCATCCATAATCTCAGCCCGCGAAAGGATGCACCCTTTATCTCGGTCAACTGCGCCGCCCTTTCCGAGCATCTTTTGGAAAGTGAGCTCTTTGGTCACGAAAAAGGAGCCTTCACCGATGCGGTGGTGATGCGCAAAGGCCGCTTTGAGCTCGCCGATACCGGCACCCTCTTTCTCGATGAAATCGGGGAAATGCCGCCCCAACTCCAGGCGAAGCTGCTCCGGGTGCTTCAGGACAAAAGCTTTGAACGGGTGGGTGGATCCGTGACCCAGAATGTGGATGTCCGTATCCTCGCAGCCACCAACAAGGACCTCAAGGACGAAGTCGATAAAGGACATTTTCGTGAGGACCTCTATTACCGGCTCAATGTGATCCACATCCATCTCACGCCGCTGCGCGAACGAGTCGACGACATCCCCCCCCTGGTAACCCATTTTATTGAAAAAAACAGCCGTAGCCTCGCTAAAGAACTCGACCTTTCCCCGGAAGCCCTGCGACTGCTCATCAGCCTGCCCTGGGAAGGCAATGTGCGCGAGTTGGAAAACACCATTGAACGGGCTGCCATTCTCTGCAACGGTAACCGGATCGAACCCGAGGATGTGCAACCTGATTCCAGTGCATTGATCAACGCCCAAGAGTGGAGCACCGGGCTTGAGTTAAGTCAATTCATTCCGGACAACCTCAGTCTGGCCGAGGTGCTCAACGGAATTGAGGAAAAGCTGGTGCGCAAGGCCCTTGATGACAACTTTCATGTCCAGGCACGAGCAGCTGAGCAGTTGGGCATCACCAAGAGCCTCTTGCAGTACAAAATGAAAAAATACAATCTGCAGCGACGCAAGAAATGAAGGACTCATCAAGTCCCTGTTTAGCTCTCTGGCCAGGAGCCCACTGAAGACTGAAAATTTTATTGTCCAAAAACCGCATACGCACCGCGATGCACTGGATCACAGTGCTTGCTGCACTGTTTACAGCCAATCTGTGAGGGATAACCCAACCCCAACCCGATTCACATAGCGGTTGTAATCGATTAAACTTTCGCCGTAGCCGTTGTAATACTGCAGATAGCCGCGTAGAAAAGGCCAGTCCCCCAGTGGAAAGCTCCAGCTGAACTGGACTGATCCTCGATGATAGTTGGATTCAAGCACATTGCGACTTGTCAGGGTAAACGTGTGATCCTCCCATTTGTAGGAGGCCCCGAGCTCATAATGGCCCATATAGTCTATGATATCCGGGTTGTCGTCGTCATCCCTGCTTTCCGGCATTCGATACCAGGGTGTTATACTCAAGCCCAGATCACCGCATTCCAGAACAAACGTGGCAAATACCCGATTCCAGCTCCGTGAAAGTACGCTACTCTGGCCGTTTGATTGGTGGTTGATACCGAAAGAGTTGGTAGTATTGACAATGCCGAACAACTCCCAACTCGGTTTAAACTCGATCCACATCTCCGGTTCATGATTGGTTTCCCTGAATGGGGCCGAAATTTCGTGGTTATACACCTGCCAGAAACTGTGATTGGTGTACGCGGCGTAGATATCGGTGGAATCGCCGAAAACCCCTAAAACCAATGGTGTTTTGATGCTGACCTGAAACTGGGCCTCTACCGGATTAAAGGTATAGTTGGGATCACTGTTGGCCACCTGGTGGTAGTCGGCATTGTAGCCATGCGCGTTATAGACCACCGGTAAAATATAATTGGGACGGTGCGGCATAATGGTAAAAGGTCTAAGGACGTTCTTTTTTTCCGCCTCCAGCCGTTGTTCCACGGCGCCCTCATGTCTTTGCAAACTGTGCTCAACACCAACTGCCTCCCGCAAACATTGCCGCCGCAGATCGCCGACCGAAGTCCTATCGGAGGCCTGGGCAATCTTTTTTTGCACGCAGTAGCCCAACGCATCGGCCATGGCATTCGACCCAAAAAAAGGGCCAAACAGCAAGAGAACAGCACAGGCAACTACCTTGCGGTAGCGCAAAGGATCAGTCTTCATGGGAAATGATCAACGAGAAAATTCGAGAGGAATCAGCGACGGTTGAGGTTGCAGGATTGAACCTGCTCAAGGATAATAGCAAGATCGCGGAAGAAAAGAGCGGCTTCAGGGTTTTCGGGATTCTGCTCAAGCCGTTGTTCGTAGCGGGCGAAAAGTTGGGTTAAAACCTGGAGAGGTTGATCCTCATCCAACTCACCCAACATCCCCCATATATCAGCTGTACTCATATCAAGACGTTTTCCGGTTGAAATCGGTGGAATCCTCCGAGGCCGAATCGGATTCGTCTTCCTCCAACACATACCCAACACCACAACAGGCCGGACATTCTTCCCGGGTGATAAAAAATCGGCTCTCTCCTTGGAAATAACCGATTTCACCACTGCCGCCGCAGGTTGGACAGATTTTTTTCTCGTCAGCCATAACTTACCGTTACAAGACGCAAACGTTTACACCAATCCAGCCGCCTGCTTCGCCGCCTGGACGGTATTCTTCATCAACATGGTGATGGTCATCGGCCCCACGCCTCCGGGGACCGGTGTAATGGCCGCCACTTTGTCAACGACATCGGCAAAATCAACATCACCGGCAAGAATGGCCTTGCCGCTCTCAGCCTGGCCTATACGATTCACGCCGACATCAATCACAACGGCCCCTTCTTTGACCTGGTTCCCTTTGATCATCTTGGCGACCCCGGCAGCGACGATGAGGATATCAGCCCGACGGGTGTGATAATCCATATCTTTGGTCCGGGTGTGGCAGATGGTCACGGTGGCATTGCCACCCGCGCGTTTCTGCAGCATCAGGTTGGCGATCGGTTTACCGACAATATTGGAGCGCCCGACCACCACCACCTCGGCACCGGAGGTTTCGATGCCGGATCGTTGCAACAACTCAAGAATTCCATGGGGAGTGCAGGGCAGAAAACAGCGTTCTCCCAGCATCATCTTGCCCACATTCACCGGATGAAAACCATCGACATCCTTGTTCGGATCAATGGTAAAAAGCACCTTGGCCTCATCGATGTGTCGCGGTAGGGGTAACTGGACCAGAATGCCATGAATAGCCGGGTTGGCATTATATTCACCCACAATGCGCAGCAGATCAGCCTCACTGGTTTCCGCAGGCAGGGTACGTTGTTCGGAGTGGATGCCGAGGGCGTGCGCGGTTTTATTTTTAGCCGCCACATAAGACTGGGAGGCGGGATCCTCACCGACCAAAATGGTCACCAATCCAGGGACCAAACTATGACCTTTTTTCAGGTCGGCGACTTCAATCGCAAGTTCTTCGCGGATAGCCTTAGCGGTCTCAACACCGCTGATGATTCGTGCTGGCATGATATTCACATCAAAAAAATCAAAGGATAAATAGGATACAGTTGCAAAAAAACAACCTACTCCAATGGCTGTTTTTTTCAAGGTGAGACTGAGCCTTCTCCCTTGTTTACCTCAATTTCCTTAGATATTTCCCCCTGCGCCCTCGAGTTGCGGGCAAATTCGCGAATCAAGAGCGCCAGGGCTGTCTGTCGCCGAGAGGTATCCTGATTGTGCACGGCCATGGCCAAGGATTGTCTTGCTCCGACCAACACCACCAATTTTTTGCCCCGGGTAATACCGGTATAGATCAGGTTGCGAAAGAGCATCCGGTAATGCTGGCTCAACACCGGAATCAAGACTACATCAAACTCCGAGCCCTGGGATTTGTGAATAGTGATAGCATAGGCCAGATCCAATTCAGTGATCTGATCGCGGCTGTATTCAACCAGCCGCTGATCGGGAAAAAATTCTACCATCAGCGAGAGATCGGTATTGTCGATCCGCACAATTTTACCGATATCCCCGTTGAACACGTTTAAATCATAATTATTGCGGCGATGAATGACCCGATCCCCCTCACGGAAAACTCGTTCGCCCACGGTCAACTCGGTCTTTTCGGCATGGGCCGGATTCACGCTCTGCTGCAAGCTGCTATTGAGACCGGCTGCACCAAGGGAGCCGCGAATCATCGGCGTCAGCACTTGAATTTCCCTGCCGGGAAAATACTTGGGCACCCACTCGGTGTAGAGTTTACGCATCACATCTAGAGCAGTCAGCCCATAATAGAGCGAGGACCAAGGATGGATTTTCTTGCCCAATGCAATCAGTTGCGAGGCAGCCGAGTCGGCGGCAACAAGAGTGCCCAAGGAAACATGGCTAAACTGCTCCGGAACGGTAAAGGCGTAGGGCGCAGCGGCTTCATCGTCCTCAGGCGCAAAAGGGGTTTGCGCAAACAAGGCCTCGCGGGCGGCGACATCTTGGTACTGCTGCTTGACCCGGGCGACAAAATGAAGCTGTTGCTGGGTCGCCTCGGCAGAATCAATGAAAAAACAATCGCAGTTTTTCCAGATCTGGGGATTTTTAAACGGGGAGTCCAAACTTGGCATTTCTCCCCTGTTGATTTGATGGGCGGTTTGGACAATAGCCGATTCGCTGGCCTGGCGAAAAATGGTGGTAAGGCGGCAACAGGGCACAACTCCGCACCCGATCAAATCACGCAGGACATTACCTGCCCCAACCGAGGGCAACTGGTCGGCGTCCCCGATAAAGAGGATGGCGGTATCCACGTCAACTGCTTTGAGTAAGGCTGCGGTGAGCGAGATGTCGAGCATGGAGCTCTCATCGATGAGGAGAAAATCGATCTGCAACGGGTTTTCTTCGCCCCGTTTGAATCCGTTTCCTTGAAATTCGAGCAGACGGTGAATAGTCTTGGCCTCCAAACCAATAACCTCACCCATCCGTTGGGCTGCCCGTCCTGTGGGGGCGGTGAGCGCGACCCGCTGATGCATAGCCTGCAACAGGGCGACAATCACCCGTGTGGTCGTGGTTTTGCCGCAGCCCGGGCCACCGGTGAGAATCGAGCAACGCTGATCTACCACCGAGCAGACCGCCTGAATCTGCTCGGAACTCAGGGCCATCCCCTGCCCATCGGTATAGCGGTGGACCCAATCGCTTACCCGGTTTTGATCAACCCCCCTTTTTCCAGTGGATTGCGCTATTCGCCCGGCAACGTACTCTTCCTCGTAATAGAGCGATTTTGCATAGTAACAGGGAACGCCCTCACCACTATTTTCCGTGGGCAGTACTCTGATTTTAAGCTGGTTTTCCGTGGCCATGGTCGCCAGATGCTCGGGAATGGCTGTTTTCAGGGCAAGCGCGAGCAGTTCTTCTACCTGGGTGCCGATCTGATCCAAAGAAAGGTAACAGTGACCAAATTCCCGGGCAGCGGAGAGGACGTGACGAATGGCGGCCCGAACCCGCAGATCCGAATCTGGGGCAAAACCAAGGGAAAGCGCCACCCGGTCAGCCGAAAAAAATCCAATGCCATAAAAATCGCGGGCCAAGCGATACGGGTTCTCCTGCACCAGTGCAATGGAACGTTCGCCATATTGCTTAAAGATCCGCACCGCAAACAGGGTGGAGATGCCGTGTGCCTGGAGGAACATCATCACATCACGGATTGCCCGATGTTCGATCCAGGCCGCCTTGATCATGGCCAGTTTTTTCTCGGCGATCCCCGGCACCTCGGCCAACTGTTCGATTCCCTCCTCAAACACGCTTAAAGTGCGCTCGCCGAAGTGGCGAACAATACGACCTGCAGTCTTGGGTCCCACGCCCTTGATCAGTCCGCTTCCCAGGTATTTTTCCAGCGCACCGGCGGTTGCCGGTCGCAGCTCAAATGCGTATTTGGCCTTGAATTGACGACCGAATTTAGGATGCTGAACCCAGGCACCGTTGAATTCCATGGTAGCCCCGGCAAAGACCTTCATTTGGTGCACAGTGACCGTTTCCATACGGCCAAATCCACCGAACAGAGTAACCCTGAGCACGGTCCAACCGCTGGCTTCGTCATGGTAAGTCACGCGTTCGACAATACCACGGATTTTTTCTTGAATATCCGACTGTTCCAATCCTTATCAACCGGTAATAAAATTGTTTGCTTGTCTGATCGATTGACTAATGATATAGTCTGCTCTACTTTTACTCCAAAATTGCAATGTGGTAAAGGAGTCGTTCATGGAACAATTGCAGGAAAATGTTGAAAAAGTGCTGGCGCAAATCCGGCCTACCTTACAGCGGGACGGTGGAGACGTCGAGTTCGTCGAAATAGGTGCCAATCAGGTTCTTAAGGTTCGGCTCACCGGGGCATGTCAGGGCTGCCCTATGTCGCGTATTACATTAAAGGAAGGCATCGAGAAGTTCGTGAAAAGTGAGCTCCCCACCATCCGGGCCGTAGAGGCGGTTGAATAGCGAATATGCCGCTTGGTTTTGTCGAAAGTCTGCTTTGGTTAAGTTTGAATGTGTATCACGAATCGCGCGGCGAACCCGAAATCGGTCAGCTCGCCGTGGCCCATGTGACCCTCAACCGAGCCATTGAGGGCAACAAAAGTCTAGCCGATGTGATCATGGCCCCCAACCAGTTCAGTTGGACCTTTCTCAAACAGTCCTACGTCCCGCTTGAAGTCAATCCTCTGCAGGACTCACTTCGTGTCGCCCTCAAGGCCATGGTGACACCTGACTTCACGCACGGTTCCACCTTTTACCATCATGTGGATGTCTATCCCAAATGGACATCCGGTTTAATGTATACCGGCAGGTACGGTTCCCATAAATTCTATCGAGATGGTGCTTCGGAAATTTCGGCCGCTGCTTATTAGCTGCCGATTTTGTCGAGTATCCCCATGATATATATATCTTTTTAAACCGGGAGTTGACAAACCTGCTCAGAATCTATATAGCTTAACCATCGCGAGGGGTGGCGCAAAGCGCCTGAGATAATACCCATTGAACCTGATCCGGATAATACCGGCGAAGGGAAGCGGACAAGACGATATTGAGCCGGGAAAAATCCGGTTTCAGGCCTTTATAGAGCCGCTTGCCCTTCCCTGAAAGGACAAGCGGCTTTTTTTTATTGTTGCTCTGGGTAAACGTGCCGAGCACGAGGTTTCCGTTTATTCATCATTGTTTTTTTTGCCCTGCGTGGCTGAGCGGTTGTCCGGATTTCCACGAGACCATCAGGGTTTATTATCGGGGATTTGCTTATGGAGTTATTCATCAACGGCATTAAGGAAACTGTGGAGTTTCGCAACCTGGTCCAGTTGATTGCCGAAAAAGGGCTTAATTCAGGGGCGCTGGTGGTCGAGTTGAACCAGCATATAATTAAACAGGAACACTGGCCGACAACTGAGCTCGAGGATGGAGATCGCCTGGAACTGCTCAGTTTTGTCGGAGGAGGCTGAATCATGAACAACGATACATTCACCCTGGGCGGTAAAACGTTCAGCAACCGATTGCTCACCGGAACAGGCAAGTTTGCCGCCCATTCCCAAATTCCCAAGATGCTTGCAGCCAGTGGCTCGCAAATAATCACCGTGGCTCTGCGCCGGGTCGACACCACGGCCCAGTCGGAGAATATCCTTGACTATATTCCCAAGGAGGTAACCCTGTTGCCCAATACCTCCGGAGCCCGTAGTGCGGAACAGGCAGTGCGTATCGCCCGCATTGCCCGCGAGGCCGGATGCGGTGATTTCATCAAAATCGAGGTCATCACCGATATGAAATATCTGATGCCGGATAACTGGGAAACCCTCAAGGCGACCGAAATCCTAGCCAAGGAAGGGTTCCAGGTCCTCCCCTATGTGCTACCGGACCTGCCCCTGGCCAAACGGCTGGAAAATGCGGGTGCGGCCGCCGTTATGCCGCTGGGTGCGCCGATCGGCACCAACCGAGGTCTTGAGACCAAGCCACTCATTGCCATGTTGATTGAAAACTGCACCATACCGATCATAGTCGATGCCGGTATCGGCAAACCTTCTCAGGCGGCAGCGGCCATGGAAATGGGGGCCGATGCAGTGTTGGTTAACACCGCCATTGCCACTGCCCTGGATCCGGAAGCAATGGGACAAGCCTTTGATTTGGCAGTCAAAGCCGGAAGAATGGCTTATTTGGCAGAGATGGCGGACGAATCCACCCTTGCCCGCGCCTCTTCTCCGCTCACCGGGTTTCTTGACGCATAAAGGGAAGGATCGACCAACAGAGCAGCCAACCACAACGAATACAACTACATGATGGACTCGTAAATTATCCGTCACACTCTAAAAAATGGTTAAGTAAAAACACAGCTATACACGGAGTAGTGTTTTTTCACCACGCCATCAATACATTAGAACCTCAGACAGATGAGCCCACGCAGACAATGATTATCCTGAACAGCTCATGCCTGTTCTGACCGAGGATCGAACCATGTCTTTTTATGAGGTAGTCGAGCAGTACCAAAATTTCGATGTTCCCCAATTCTTTGACCAGGTCGAAGATGCGGACGTCCTCCGCAGTTTGGCCAAGGAAAAACCGGGCCCCATGGATTTACTTACCCTGCTCAGCCCTAAGGCAGCCGGGCATCTCGAGGCAATGGCCCAAAAGGCCCACCAGTTGACCGTGCAATATTTTGGACGTACGATCCAAATGTTCATTCCCCTCTATATTGCCAACCATTGCAACAACGGCTGCGCCTACTGCGGCTTTAATCACAAAAACCCTATTCTTCGCCGCAAGCTCAGCCTTGAGGAAATCGAGCTCGAGGCCAAGGCCATTGCCAAAACCGGCATGCAACATGTGCTTTTCCTCACCGGCGAAGCCCATAATATGACCCCGATGTCCTATCTATTGGATGCATCCAAATTGCTCAAGCGTCATTTTGCCTCGGTGGCCATAGAGGTTTACCCGCTTACTGTGGAAGAATACCGCCAACTGAACCAGGCCGGGGTCGACAGCATGACCATGTTTCAGGAAACCTACGATGAAGCGGTCTATAAACGGGTGCATCTGGCCGGAAAGAAGATGGATTACCACTGGCGTCTCAATGCTCCTGAGCGGGCAGCGCAGGGTGGAATGCGGGTAGTGAACCTCGGTGCCCTACTCGGCCTGTCGGAACCCAGACGTGATATGTTTCTTTGCGCTATGCATGCCCAGTACCTTGAAAACAAATACCTTGAGACCGAGATCGCCATCTCCCTGCCGAGGTTTAACGAGGCTGAGGGTGATTTTCAGCCGGATTATCTGGTGGATGATAAAACCTTTGTCCAGTTCATGACTGCGCTGCGTATTTTCCTGCCGCGAGCGGGCTTGACCGTTTCCACTCGGGAAAGTGCAACCTTCCGCGACCAAATCATGCCGCTAGGGGCCACCCGTTTTTCCGCCGGTTCCAGTACCGGTGTGGGCGGATACACTGAAATCCGGATTGAGCAAACACCGCAGTTTGAGATCACCGACGACCGCAGTGTTGAAGAGGTAGCCAATGCCATCATCGCCCATGGGTACCAGCCGGTCTATAAAGACTGGGACTGCATCTGATGAAGATCGGCATTGCCGGGGTTGGAGGCATAGGTTCCAACGTGGCCCTAAATTTGGTCAGAAGCGGCGTAAACCGACTCAAAATCGTTGATTTTGATCGCATTGAGCCATCCAACCTCAATCGTCAATTCTACTTTGCCGATCAGATCGGCATGTTCAAGGCAGAGGCTTTGGTGGTGAACCTTACTCGGATCAATCCTCAGGTACGTATCGAGCCGTTTATTCAGCGGATCGATTCCGCCAACTGTTCCCAGCTTTTTGCCGACTGCGATCTGATCGTTGAGGGCTTTGATCGCCAAGCGGATAAAAAAATGCTCTTTGAAACCTTAGCCAACCAGAAAATCGTGGTTTCAGCATCTGGCATTGCCGGGAGCGATCTGGCCACCATCTGCTCGCGGCGGATCGGCAACGGTTACATAGTGGGCGACTTCACCACCGATTGTGCCCAGGCGCCTCTCTTGAGTCACAAGGTGAGTACTGTTGCCAACCACATGAGCGAATTCATTCTCTGTCAACCAGGAGTGCTTCATGGATAACACCAGCCAAAAACCTGTTTTTCCCCGCGGCATCTATGGCATCACTGCTGAAAAATTTTCAGGAGGCCGCTCCAATATCGACGTTGTCCGCCAAATGATTCAAGGCGGGCTCCGCATCATCCAGTACCGGGAAAAACGCCCCTACAAGAGCTTTGCCCAGATGCTTGAGGAATGCCGAGCTCTGCGGGCGATCACCCGCGAGGCGGGAGTACTGTTTATCATCAACGATTACCCGGATATCGCCCAACTTGTCGATGCCGACGGTGTCCACGTTGGCCAGGACGACTTCCCTGTACCCGAAATACGCAAACTGATCGGAGAGAACAAACTGATCGGTCTTTCCACCCACGGCCCGGAACAGGCTGATGCCGCTCTAGCAGCAGGCGCCGATTACCTCGGTGTTGGCCCCATTTATAGTACCCAAACAAAAGAGGATGTCTGCGCTCCGGTTGGCCTTGGTTATCTGGATTATGTGGTCAAGCACTCTCCCCTGCCCTTTGTCGCCATCGGCGGTATCAAAGAACATAATTTAGGGGAAGTACGCTCACACGGAGCTTCCACCGTTTGCCTGGTAACAGAGATAGTCGGTGCCGAAGATATTGCCGCAACGATAACTCGCCTGCAGGACGCCTGCAAATAAACCCATTCCCCATACAACAAGGAGAACCAACATGGCTTATGCAACCCAAATGGCAGCTGCCCGCCAGGGCATTCTCACCCCACAAATGCAGCAGGTGCTTGCGGCGGAGCGGATTAGCGAAACCGATCTGATGGAGCGGCTTGCAAGCGGAAAAATTGCCATTCCGGCAAACTGCAATCACAAAAGCCTTATCGGTAAAGGGATTGGGGCCGGGCTTTCCACCAAAATCAACGTCAACCTTGGTGTTTCCGAAGACTGCTGTAATGTGGAAAAGGAACTCGACAAGGTCCGGCGTGCGGTGGCTCTCAAGGCAGATGCCATCATGGATCTGAGTACCTTCGGCGATACCCAGGCTTTTCGTCGGCGCACGGTGGAAATCTGCCCGGTGATGATCGGTACGGTTCCAGTCTACGATGCCGTGGCCCGTTACGGCAAGACGGTCTCCAAGATTTCGGTGGATGATTTTTTTGATGTGGTGCGCATGCACGCCGAAGACGGGGTCGACTTCATGACCATCCACGCCGGTCTGACCCAGACTGCAATTCAGCGACTGCGCAACAATCCGCGCTTGACCCATGTTGTCAGCCGTGGCGGATCATTGTTGCTGGATTGGATGGAGAGTAACGGCCAGGAAAATCCTTTTTACGAACACTTCGACCGGCTGCTTTCCCTCTGCCGCGACTATGACGTCACCCTCAGCCTCGGCGATGGCCTCCGTCCGGGATGTCTGCGTGATGCCACCGATGCCGCTCAGATCCAGGAACTGATCATCCTCGGTGAATT
The DNA here is from genome assembly GCA_028684915.1 of Desulfobulbus sp. The sequence continues at coordinate 38,075 of JAQUEZ010000023.1, read as the reverse complement.
GACCAAGCGGTGCTGGGAGGCCGATGTCCAGGTCATGATTGAAGGCCCCGGCCATGTGCCGCTCAATGAGATTGTGGCCAATATGCAGTTGGAGAAAAAACTCTGCCACGGCGCACCGTTCTATGTACTTGGACCGCTCGTCACCGATGTGGCTCCGGGCTATGACCATATCACCTCTGCCATCGGCGGCGCACTGGCAGCCACCTATGGCGCCGATTTCCTCTGTTACGTCACTCCGGCGGAGCATCTGCGCCTGCCCGACGCCGACGACATGAAAGAGGGAATCATTGCCTCACGGATCGCCGCCCACGCAGCCGATATCGCCAAGGGGATTCCCGGGGCCATCGACTGGGATAACGCCATGAGCAAGGCCCGCAAGGAGCTCGACTGGACCAAGATGTTTGAGCTGGCCATGGATCCGGAAAAGGCCGAGGCTTACCGCGCCTCTTCCCAACCGATTGACAAGGAAGTCTGCACCATGTGCGGGGATCTCTGCGCGCTGAAACGAAGCCGCAATATCCTGGAAAAAGTCGATTGATCAGCGAGGCTTTTACGCACCACAATCCCCTGGATACTCATCCAGGGGATTGTGATTTCCTCTATAAAAACACAATACCGGTTGCTTCAGAGCGAGGCCATCTCCTCTGGACCACGGTGGATACCAATGACCTTACCCTGAATCAGCACCTCGCCCAAAGCATAACGCATAGTTGAAAACTGTTCGTTTTCCGGCCGCAATTCAATAACATCTCCAAGAAAGTAAAAGCGTTTGACCGTTGCCTCCTCGTTATTGATCAGGGCAACCACAATCTCCCCATTAGAGGCAAATTGCCGCGGCTCGCAGATGGCCAGATCACCGGCTAATATGCCGGAATTACGCATGGAATACCCATCTACCCGCAAGGCAAAAAGATGTTCCCCTCGATAAATCCGGCTATCGACCAGCACCTCACCGGCCCACTCCTGCTGGGCATAAAGCGGTAAACCGGCAGCCACCCGACCGATGATCGGTACCAATCGCCCCCCTTCCGGGAGTTGCGGGTTTAACTGCTCAAGTAAAATAATTTGTCGGCTGTACCGCCCATCGCGTCTGATCCAGCCCTTATCCTGCAAGGTCTGCAACAGGCTTGCCACTGCAGTATGACTGACTCCCAGATCGGAGGCAACCTGCCGCAGGCTGGGGATACCATGGTCTGCGCTGTGAAGATCTTGAAGATAAGTAAAAAATTCTCGTTGTCGGGGGGTGAGTGGTTTTGGCATGAGTCCTCCTTGTCCACACCTGGACATGTAGAGTCCAAGTAAAAGGAGAACCGATTAAATGTCAAGCCAAGCTTTACATTTGTGCTGCAGTTGGAGGCTTTAATACAACATGGAATCGAGAACCGAGGGTTTAGGCGGCTGAATCACGGTGTCGGCGTCTGTTGAGTCGGTAAATTTATATCCGAGCATTCGCAAGGTATTTTCATCAAGGTAGATTTTATCCTCATACACCCCACGGACTGCCTGATTGACCGGGGAGACCAATCGTATGGAGAGATAGAGCACCCGATTTACCAGGGTATACGTACCGACGACCACAGCCTGGGCCCGCTGGGTAGGTGTCATTTCCGCTAGATTTCTAGTGAGCATGAATTCTCCCTTGTTCAGCTCGACTAGGATATCACGCCGCAGTTTCAACTCCTTGACCGCGTAACCACGCTGAGCAAAACCAGCAGCGATATGGTTCTGCAAACTTCGACCAAAACTGGAGGTTTCGTTAAGTTTGTCATTGTTTACCAGGGTCGTCACCAGGATAGGTTGGTCTGCCTGAAACGGAATTAACGGTGGAACCGGCTGGGTGATCAAATTCTCCACCACCGTATCACCTAGCTTAACCAGATTAACATCTCCGCCGAGCACCGGCTCAAGCCGGGTGCCGTTCAGGTTGCTGCACCCGGAAACGATGAAAAGCAAAAAACTCAACAATACCAACAAACGGGGACGTTGCTGATCTCTTAAACGGTGTGTAATTGGATTTTCCATGTTCAGATACGCATAGCCTGTAAGCTGTATGATGTATTTGTAAGGCGCACGCTGGTTACCCTCCTGTTTTAGCATCAAAGGGCGGTCGATTTTTTTGGGGCAACGGTGGAAGATGGTGCCGTTGTCGGGCCGGTCAGATTGATTTTAGCGGCCGGAACAATTGTACGATATTGCCAGAATTCGTTTTGGGGAATATTGTAAATGTTTGAACAAAGAAAAAAATATTGTTTTTTATCAACGACATACGTTGATACCAGAAGCTCATGATACCCTTGATCAGCAAATACATTCCACTTAGATTGCTCGGGCGGATGATAAACCGCCTGTACCTTGTACTCCATGACCAAATCGGCAATGTCTGGGGTGTTTACAGTGTGTATGCCAAAGTTAACCAGCTGACTGGTGAGTAGATCATTAAAGCCCTCATCAAAAGGAAAGGTCTCACTGGGGCCGCATTTGTTGGGGGTACCGCAGCTATGGCGCACATACACTTTGGTAAAAAACATTTTTTTACGAACCAGTTCTTTGTTGATCCGATCGGCCACATGATTGGCAAGAATCTCCCAGTGACGAACGGAGTCCATATCCTTCTCACTGCTCCACATCGTTTTCAAATTGGAGCAACCTGCCGTGTGCATGAGCAGCATGACCGCAATTACTACTCCTAACTTTTTCATCGCATTCCTGACCAATAGTCTTTTCACTCCCAATATACGCTCTCAGCCGCAGCGCTCATTTTGCAACAGGCTTAAAACAGTGTGTTATTTCTTTCGGAAGTCTCCTGATACCTCAATAGAAAAAAAGAGCCGTCCAACAAAAAAAAGGCGACCGATTCTCACCGACCACCTCGTACCCAAAAAAGTTAAAACGATTTAGCGTAAATACAATTCATCAAGGGCCTTAAAAAATTGCTCCCGCACTTTTTCAAACTCCCGCATAACCTCTTTGGCCCGAAATTTATCGTCCTGCTTGACTAAGTCGGCTATCTGTTTGGCGTATTGGTGAACCTTACGGTGAAAGTCACCCACTTCTTTAAAGTAAGCACAATTACTGAGCGACTGACCTTCACCGAAATACCATTTACCGAATTCGCACTCATGATCCGAGGTGACTTCCTCTGGCCGAAGTGCCTGTTTCCCATTTAAAACAGCTTCCAGGCGGGAACGCCACTGCATGTGCGCGGCCTTGACCTTGCCTATGTCGAAACGGGCCTTCTGCGTTCTAAATTTTTGCACAACTTCCGCAAGTTGCTCAGAAAGGTTGAACAGGTCACGGGCATGGCTGGTCAACTCGGAACTGACGATATTCATCTCTTCAGTTGCTAGAGACACTTCCTTAATATCACTTGATATTTCATCGGTAACCACCGAGACTTCTGCAACATTCTGGTTGACGTCCTGGATGCCCATGGAGGCCTGACTCAAATTTTGGGCAATCTCGGCAGTGGCCACCGATTGTTCTTCAACTGCGGTGGCAATGGTGGCGACGATGGTGTTCACATCCTGAATTACCTCGGAGATATTCTCAATTTCCGTTACCGTCTCACTAGTTGATGACTGAATAGCATCAATCTTGGCCTTGATCTCACCAGTGGCGGCTGCAGTCTGTTTTGCCAATTCCTTGATCTCGTTAGCCACGACCGCAAAACCCTTGCCCAACTCCCCGGCACGAGCGGCCTCGATGGTGGCATTCAAAGCCAAGAGGTTGGTTTGTTCAGAAATTTCGGTGATCACCTCGGTCACCTGACCGATTTCATTGACGTCGTGACCAAGTTTGTTGACCTTATCCGAGGTAATCATGGCACTACTGGTTGCTTTTTGAGCGATCATCCGTGCATTTTCCGAGTTTCCGGCGATCTCCTTAACGGTGGCCGCCATTTCCTCGACTGCAGAGGCCACAGCATTAACATTGGTTGACGCCTGTTCACTGGCAGCCGCAACCGAAGCCATATTGGCACTCATCATACCTGAGCCCTTGGCTACCCGCTGAGAACGATCGGTTGAATTGCTCGTGGTCTCTGTCATTTGATTGGCTATACTACTTAAGGTTTCCGAAGAGAGGCTCAAGCTGTGTGCCTTAGACCCAAAATCTCGAACAATCCTTTCAAGGCGGTCCAAAAATTGATTAAACCAGTTGGCCAACTCTCCAATCTCGTCGTTCTTTAAAATCTCCATGCGTTTGGTCAGATCCCCTTCACCTTGGGCAATATCTCGAAGCATGGCAACTGTGCGGTTTATGGGGATAACAACGCCACGAACACTGAAAAAAAGAGGGACCAAAATTGCGAGCAGCAAAGCCAGACTCAGCCCCAAAATTCCCTGTTTGATTTTGCGCGTCTGAGTAAAAATATCAGCGGCGTTATAGACAAAAACCATAACTCCGACCTGCTTACCGGAAAAATCGTTAATCGGGAAAAGAGTGACAAAATTATCATCCTTGCGGACCATCAAGAGATCACGTTTTCCACCATCGAGCAATTCAGCCGTAACCACTGAATCGGTGATGTCTTTATTGGATGAGGAAACATAGACAAAAGCATCGCCAATCACCGGATGCTTACTGACGTCTTGCAGTTCTTTGCCAATATTGAGCAAAGATTTATTCATATAAACAGCAATTTGTTCTTTTTCATTACTAACGCCGTACTGCACAAGAGGGTCATAGGAGGACAGCGCCTCTACCGAGCCGAGATACTTCCCCTCAGGTGAAAAAATCGGTGCAATGCCGCGAATTTCAAAACCACCTCGGCCGACCTCAACACCTACCACCGGCTTATGACTGTTGCTGATGGTGGTGATGGTTTCACGAAAGGCCGTGAGATCATCGCTTGTACTCTGTTTTTTCTTCCATACCCGCAACAGACTTCTTGCTGGTGGTACATGAAAATGGATTCGTACCGATTTACCGTCGGTGTTGGCTTTAACGCCTTTTTCCACTGAGGTAAAAAATTTACGCAACTGTTCACGGGCGGCGGCAAGTTGCGGATCTTCAGCAGAATTCAAATTGCCTTGATAGGCAGTATTATACGCAGAAAGGACCGTATCCTGTTCACTGAAGAGGGCAGCCTGTGCCAACATGGCTTGGGAGATACGTTTTTCGCTGGAGGTGATGTCGACCATCTTTGATCGACCGAGTCGTTGGAGGTTTTTCTCCATCAATTGGCCGATTGTATTCTCTGCCACAATGTAAAGCACAAGGGAAAAGACAATCGTAGCCAAGGCAATAGGGAACATCAAGCGGACGCTAATTTTTTGGAACCTCTTCATACAGTCGACTCCTCCAAAAAAAATGTTTTTGACCTGACCTCTATAACTTTTATATCATCCACGATCGGCTAACCTAAAAATAATTTCTATTTCCCATCATTTCCTTGTTTTTCTGCTATCAATGGCCTGCCGAACCGCTTGAGCAAGATCGTTTTTGAGAATTGGTTATTAAATCAAATTTCCTTTTCCGCCCCTCCAATGGATCTAAATAACTTATTTTTTTCAGGAACCCTCTCAGATATACACGTCTTTCCTCTTTTTTTATTACTGACAGTGGTACAGCCTGCACAAATACGGTAGAATTACCTAGACTCCTTGAAAGATCCTCTTCGGCAAGGTCATTGTCTCGAAGAAACTCCATCCCCGCCTAATTGATGTGGGCAATGTGGCCAACCGCTCCATCGCTTAACCGAGGTACTGTTCATGGCAAATGATACAGACCGCCCCTCACTGGCTGGCAGGATTTCTACCGGCTTTTCCCTCTGGCTGCCTCTGGTAGTACTAGGTATTACCCTGACCACCTCTCTCCTTCTCTGGAAAAATGCTGATCTGCGCATCAATGAGCGAGCTGAAACCAGGTTTTACAACCAAATCGAGGAGATAACCCGCCTCCTGGTCAGCCGCCTCCATGACAACGAATCCATTCTCCTGGGCGGGAATGCCCTTTTGGGCGTCCATGGCGATTCCCTGACAAGAAAAGAATGGCAGATCTATGCCTCATCATTGCATTTAACCACAACCAATCCCGGCATTCTCGGATTCGGCTATGCTGCCTGGCTGCCTCCTGAGAAGGTTCCGCCGTTAGTCGCTAATATCCGAAACGAGGGATTTCCAGACTTTGAGGTCCACCCCTCTGGGCAGCGTCCGGTCTATACCTCCATTATTTGGCTTGAGCCATTCAACAAGGCCAACCAAAGGGCCTTTGGCTATGACATGTATTCCGAACCCGTTCGTAGGGCGGCCATGGATGTGGCCCGCGATACGGGGAACACCAGCATCACCGACAAGGTAATTCTGGTGCAGGAAATGGAGGTGAACAAACAAAATGGGATTCTTATGTACGTCCCATCCTACCGCGTCGGCATGCCCAAAGAAACCCGGCAACAACGGCGGGAATCCCTGCGCGGCTATGTCTACAGCCCCATTCGCATGGATGACTTTGTCTACGGCGCACTGGAAAAAATGCCGCAGGATATCGATTTTTCGATCTATTCAGGAACAAAACCCGTATCCGAGCAGATATTGTTCAGCAGTGGGCTAGCTGAACATCGTCCATTGCCGACTACTTATGACTCGAAATTTCAATCCACCAAAACCATTGAAATTTTTGGAACCACTTGGTGTCTCACCTTCCGCACGCTCCCTGAATTCGATAACGGACTCGACCAGAACCAACCCCTGATTCTACTCATTGCCGGATCACTGATCAGTATCGGACTCAGCCTGTTGACCTTCATGCAAAGTCGTGCTCGACAGCAGGCAGTGATTATTGCCGAGCAGATGCGGGAACAATTACTGACCCAACAAAAATTTGCCCTCCATCTGCAGCACTCTCCCCTGGCGGTTATTGAGTGGGACGCCCTGGGCCAAATCACAGCCTGGAATCCGTCAGCCGAAAAAATATTTGGCTATCCCGCCGGCTCCGCTCTTGGAGAGTCGATTTCTCAGATTTTTCCCCAAAACAGCGCCCTGGACTTACAGAAAAATTTAGTCTCAGGCAAAGATGACCATATAGCCTGCCAAAATCTTACCTTTGATGGGCAGGTGATTGATTGCGAATGGTACACCACCACGCTCACTGACCGGCAAGGAAGGACTTTAGGAGTTGTTGCTCTGGCCCAGGATATTACCGAGCGGAAACAACTGGAGCAGGCGCTGAAGGCTAGTGAAAGTCAGTTTCGCCGGTTATTTGAAGATCATAGCGCGATCATGTTACTGATCGATCCCCAGAACGGAAAAATTCTTAAAGCCAACAGTACCGCTGCAGCCTTCTACGGCTATGCAAAGGAAAAGTTAGAGGCAATGGATTTACACACGATCAATTGCCTTCCCCAGGATAAAATTGCGCAAATCCTCAAACAGGTTCAAGAAGGAAATCTCAACGAGTATGCCGTACCACACCGTTTAGCTGATGGAACGGTTCGCATAGTTGAGGTTCATACGGCCTCCATTTCTTTTGGAGAACGGTCAGTCAACTTTGCCATTATCCACGATATCACCCCGCGTGTTGAGGCGGAGGAGGAACGAGAACGACTCGAAGCCCAGAATATTCAGTTGCAGAAAACCGAGAGTCTGTCCCGGATGGCCGGGGCCATTGCCCATCATTTCAACAATAAACTCCAGGCCGTTACCATGAGCCTGGAGATGGTCATGGATCTGCTCCCCCACATCACATCCGTAGAAGACGCCAAGCAAATCCATCATCTGGCCGCATCCGCCCTCCAGTCCGCCGAGGCTGCTGCCGAAGTCAGCAAATTGCTCCTGATCTACCTAGGTACGGCTCCATGCCAATTTTCCCTGCTGGACCTGTCGTTGATCTGCAGTAATTACCAGCCCATTTTGCGGGCCACCATTCCCGAGAGCATTGATTACCAGATCAAATCGATGCAGATGGGACTGATGGTCAACGCCAACGCCAACAATATTCAGCAGGTACTAACAAACCTGGTTTCCAATGCCTGGGAAGCCTGCCCAAACCAGCAGGGAACGGTCCAACTGAGCGTCTCTGTTGTGCGGGGGATAGACATTCCTTCTGAGAATCGTTTTCCCGTGGACTTTAACCCCGACAGTCACCAGTACACCTGTATTGCGGTGGAGGACAATGGCATCGGTATTAAAGAAGAAGATATCGCTCGCATGTTTGACCCGTTTTTCTCCAGTAAATTTACCGGACGAGGCATGGGACTTTCGGCTGTGCTCGGCATTGTCCGTGCCCACAAAGGTGCTGTTACCGTTGTAAGCCGTGAAGGTCGGGGAAGCACGTTCAGGGTGTATTTCCCTTTAATGCAGTTGAGCCATGTGCAGGCGCCGGAGAAATCAGTGGAGGCTCGGCGAAAAACCGGAGGAGGCACTATTCTGGTGGTTGATGATGAGGAGATCATCCGTCGGATCGCGGCTGAAATGCTCGAGCGCTTGGGCTACTCGGTGCTTGAGGCCGCAGACGGAGTCCAGGCGGTGGAAATATTTCGTCAACATCAGAATACCGTTGATTGTATCCTCTGCGATATGATCATGCCGCGGATGAGCGGTTGGGAGACAATCGCCACCATCAGACAACAGGCCCCTGACATTCCGGTCATCCTCGCCAGCGGGTATAACGAGGCCCATGTTATGGTTGGGCACAACGAAATTTCCGTCCAGGCCTTTCTAGAAAAACCCTTCCTTTTCTCCAAACTCAAGGAGGTGCTTACAACTATCCTGTAAAGAAGTATTTCCACCACAGCCCTTTCCGCCCCCTTGAGTCGGTTTTGCCGTGCAATCCACAATATCACCTACAAGTGCGTGATAACGATATTTTGTCACTCAGACAAAATGATATTCGATCTTGTATTTGGTATGGTTTTCTTGGCGATATTCCATACTCGCCAGTATAAGCCAGCTGCTAGCAGAATGCTACCCGCCTAAAAGGCTGGGGTTTTAACCTTTTCTTCGGACGAATAAAAAATGGTTTCAAAAAGAAAATTATCCGCATGAACAGCGGCTGCGCTGGCACGACTTTTTACAAAAAATGGGGTTTTCTGCCAGCCATTAGGTAAAAACACAGATATACAAGGAGCAGTGTTTTCCCGGTTCGAAGGCATACATCGGGTATGTCGAGCGTCGGGAAAACAGCTGCGACGCAGTAGATCAAAGTTTTTACGACGTCATCAATTCTTCGTAAACGAAAAGTACGCTATTTTGAGGAAAAATATAAATTTCGCTTGCAGGGCTTTATTCCCGCCACCAAGCATTCTACAATAGGATATTCAAAGAGAATCACTGACGGTGCTCGGAGCACCATAAAAACACCGCTCACCAAACAACGAGCCCCGAAGAAACTCGAAACGTCGTTCTCGAAACTGTCTGTGAGGATGGCACATCTGCCGCTATCACCAAGAGCTGCCTTTCAATGAAACTGCAAACCAAAATAGCGCTCTCCCTTGGTCCTTTTGTACTTTTGGTGCTCACCGCCATTTTCCTGTTCAATTATACCTTGATCCACCGCATTCTCACTGAAAACGCCCTGCAGGATTTGCGCAAAACCGAGAAGAACATGTACCGCGCTGTCCAGACCCAGCTCAGCACGGCAATAAACAATTATCTCCGTGGAATCGCTGAAAGCAACCTGGCCTATGTACAAAGCCGCTATCAGGAGTTCCAACAAGGTCGGTTGAGCGAGCAAGAGGCAAAGGAAGCAATCCAAAAACATTTCAATGAACAGCAAGTTGGAAGCAGTGGATACCCCGTTGCGGTGTTGCGTCAAAATGAAAAGCTCTATCTTGAACTGCACCCCTATCTTAAAGGACAGGAGTGCACGGAAACCGAAGGTTGCCGACAATGGGCAAATGTGGCCAACGGCTACACTGAATATGATTGGAAAAATCCTGCGGATAACAGCTACCGAAAAAAAGCCGCCTTTGTTCGGCAGTTTAAACCATGGAACTGGGTTATCGGAGCTTCATCCTACCGCGATGAATTCGTCGACCTGATCAATGTTACTGATCTTGAAAAACTCCTCGCACCGGTTCGTATCAACCGTTCCGGGTACTTTGCCGTCTTCGACGACAAGGGCCAGTTGCTATTTCACCCGGAGCTCTACAATACCCGCAATCATCAGCTGCTCCAGGAACAGGCGAAAGCCATTTTCGAGAAGCTCAAATTGAGTAAAAACGGCTACTTGACCTATAACTGGAAAAATCCATCCGACCAAAAAAACCGCCAAAAATACGCATTTATTGAACATTTAAAGGAATTTAACTGGTATCTAGTGGCCACCGGATACTTGAGTGAAATAGATGAACCGTTTCAATCATTACCTAACATTACCCTCGCTATGATCATCATGGCTGGCCTGGTACTTTTTTTTCTTATCTTCCGGCTCAGCCGCAACCTGACTCGGCCATTGTTGCAGCTTGAACAGGGGATCAAGGCCTTTGACGAAGAAAAAATCCAATTCCAATGGCATCCGCATAAAGTGGAGGAGATAAACATCCTCGGGGATGCTTTTGCCCGAATGACCGGGCAACTCACCCGGACCATCAATGACCTCCAGACCAGCAACAGGCAATTAGCCCTCTCTGAGCAGGAAACCCGAGAAAGTCGGGCCCTACTCGAAAGCACGATCGATTCCATGCCCTCAATCATTATCGGTGTTGATGCGCAGCTGCTGGTCACCCAATGGAACAACACTGCCGAACGATTGACCGGTCGTAGTCGTGGGCAGGTGCAACTGCGCCCTCTCGTCGATGTCTATCCGGAGATGCAACATTATATCGAGGATCTAACCCACAGCCTCAATATTAACAAAACCTGTGTTATTCCCTCTTCTTTCCAAGAGGGTAAAGGACGGACCCAATACCGAGAAATCACGATTTTCCCGCTGCTCAGCCATGGTTTAAGGGGGGCGGTACTCCGCATCGACGATACCACCGAACGAGTGGAAATGGAGCAGCGACTCAGGCAGAGCCAGAAGATGGACGCCATTGGCCATCTGGCTGGAGGCATGGCCCATGACTTCAACAATATGCTAGGCGGCATTCTTGGAGCCGCCGACGCCCTGCGTTTGAGGATTGGAGCGGAGGAGCTGCCCCTGATCAACAATATCCGGATCGCAGCCGAACGATCCGGCGAGCTCATTCGGAACCTATTGGCCTTTGCGCGCAAAGAACATATTGCGCTTGGCCCGGTCAATGTAGCTCAAATAGTGATTGAATCCGTTGAAATCCTGAAGCGAACCCTTGATAAAAAAATCACCATCACCCATGATTTGGCCCCACAACCGACCCTGGTTATGGGAGATAAAGGACAACTGCAGAGCGCTCTGCTGAACCTAGGTATTAATGCCGGGTATGCCATGCCCGATGGCGGAAAACTCTCTTTTACCACCAAAATCGGTCACTTTGATCAAGCGTACTGCGATCTCAGTTCATTTTCACTTACACCGGGAACATATCTACAACTTGAAGTTCGTGACACAGGAACCGGTATAGCCCCGGAACATCTCCGGCAAATTTTTGAACCGTTTTTCACCACCAAGAAAGGAGAACAGGGGAATGGGCTTGGCCTTGCAGCTGTCTACGGCACGGTACAGCAGCATCAAGGAGAAATTTTGGTGAAAAGCACCCTAGGGCTTGGAACGATATTTTCCCTCCATCTGCCCCTCTTTGCCGGTGAAGAAGCTAAGGAGGTGCCAGTTGCTCCGGAAGCTATTCTCGGTCAGGGCAATATTCTCCTCATTGATGACGAGCCGGTCATTCGGCTGGCAGTACGATTCATGCTCGAGGGGTTGGGTTACACCGTCTGTGAGGCGGATAACGGTCATACAGGAGTGGAATACTATAAACAGCATCAGCACGAAATTGACCTCGTTCTCCTCGACATGGTTATGCCGGTGATGGATGGTAACGAATGTTTCCGCCAACTCAAGGCTTTTGACCCAAGGGTACGAGTGGTGATTGCCTCAGGCTTTACTCGCGATGCCGATTTTAGCAGCCTCAGCCAAGAGGGACTGACAGATTTCATTCGCAAGCCCTATACATTGCAGCAACTCAGTGAACTGCTGCATCGACTCTTGCATGTCGGCGCAGCCGATTGAAGTAGCATGTAATCCAGGCCTCTGGATCACATTTTTCTGGAGGAGAACTGTTTTCACGCAGCCCAACGCCACCACTTGAGGAGAAACTCCATGGAGCGGCTGATTGTTCTTGCACACGACGGTTCAATCAATGCCGACTGGCTGACAGAATATGCTCTGCAGTTCGCCGGTTCCCTACCCAACCCGCAATTGTTTCTACTCCATATCCTGGACAACTCCTTCACCCATGAACGGATAACAGAGAAATTTACTGCTATTTCATTGCGTTGCAGTAAACTTGGCATTAACTGTACGAGCCTGATCAGGGAAAAGATCCAGGATGTATTCAGCGCCCTCCTTGCTTCGATACCCTCGGGCCAACAAACCTTTTGCCTCTGTGGAGCCCGAATCGCCCCACGAGGTCGAGGTTTTATTGCCGGTACCATATCCGAGCGGCTCCTTCGCTCCGCGCCATGCAATGTGATCGCTATTCGGGTCGTCAGCCCAGGAATGCTCGGTCATCCGTCCACCCTACTCTTTCCCCTCGCAGGCCACCCCCGTGGATTCCGCTCCGCCCTCCCTTTTTTAGAACTTCTGCTTGCATCGGTCAGACGATTGTTCCTTTTACGGGTGATGACGGTCCATCCGCTCCATTTTCGATATATTTCCAATGAGCGTGCCCAAAACAAAATTTTGGCGGGATTTTCATATTTAAATCGGGTTACCGCCGAAATCCGGGAACATCTGACGCTCAGTGCCCATCTCGACCGTCGCGTATTGTTGTCCGATGATTGGGCCAAAGAAATCCTGATTCAAGCAGGCAAACTCAATGCCTCCATGGTGTTGCTGGGAGCAACGGAACGCAGCCTGCCCCATCGCTTCATTTACGGAAACAGGATCGAGCAAATCCTGCGCTCTACCCCCTGTGACATCGCCCTGTATCGCAAAGGATGAATAATCAATACAACCATATCGGCCAGGTTTCTCCTGAGCAGGTTTACACGATTCTCCACTCTTCCTCAGAGGGACTTACGCACGCTCAAGTCAGGGAGCGCCTCCTTCATGTTGGGCCAAACCTCTATGAGGTGGTTGAGCGGTTCAAACTTCTGCGTGCATTTATCCGCCAATTCACCAATTTTTTTGCCATCCTTCTCTTTGTCTCCGCAGCGCTTTGTTTTATCGCCCATACAATCAATCCGAAGGAAGGGATGGCGATGCTTGGCTGGGCACTGTTGGTCGTGGCTCTGCTCAATGCCCTTTTCAGCTTTTTTCAGGAATTTCGCGCCGAGAAGGCCATGGCGTCCTTGAAGCAGTACCTGCCGCACCTGGTGGATGTGCTTCGTGAAAACCAAACCACCCGCCTACCTGCCGTGGACATCGTTCCTGGTGATGTGATTTTCCTTGCCGAAGGCGACAAGGTAGCCGCCGATCTACGCATTATCGAATCCAAGGGACTCCTGATCGATAATGCTCCCCTTACCGGCGAATCCGCACCGATTCGCCTCACCTCTCCCGAACAAAACAAACCACTTGGAGAATGCAGTAACATCGCCTTTGCCGGGTGCACCGTGGTTCGAGGAACGGGTCGCGGTGTCGTTTTTGCCACTGGATTACGCACCCGGTTTGGCCGCATTGCCCAACTCTCACAAACCATTGTCCGTACAGATTCACCTATGGAACGTGAGATAGCACGTATGATCCGTATCCTCACCACTATTGCCTGCAGCATGGGATTTGCTTTTTTCGTCTATGGTTTTCTCAGTGGCAAATCATTGTGGATGAACCTGGTCTTTATGATGGGCATCATTGTCGCCAATGTTCCTGAAGGACTGCTGCCGACCATGACCCTGGCGTTGGTGATGGGGAGCCTCCGCATGGCCCGAAAACAGGTTCTGGTCACCAGTCTCAACGCGGTTGAAGCACTCGGTGCGGTCCATGTTATCTGTACCGACAAAACAGGCACACTTACCCGTAACCAACTCACCATACGATGCCTGACCGATCCGATCACCGGCTTGAATCTGGATTCTCCCCGTGCGATACATCTGAGCCGGCTCGCTCTGGCGGCCTCGGATATACGCCGAAGCAGTGAGCAGATCTCAGGTGATCCGCTTGACGTTGCCATAGCAAGGCACTGGATGGATTCCAGTCAAAAACATATTGAAGATATCCAACAGTCGGTAGTTCGCACCTTTGCCTTTGATGTCGAAAAGCGTCGTTCCGGCGGTATACTCAATGAGGGAAAAAGCACTTTCCTGGTGGTGAAAGGGGCCTTTGAGGCTCTTCGCCCTATGCTTGCACACATCCCAGGATCCGAGGCAGATACATCACGGCCAGACGCTTGGGACCAACAGTTGGCAACCTGCGATGTGACCATGCAAAAACTGGCCACACGTGGACTACGGGTCATCGCCGTTGCCTACCGGCAGCTTTCAGTGGAAGAATGCGCATTGATGCTGCCGGAAGAGGCAACCCCGGAGGCATTGGAGAACAATCTCACCCTGGCAGGTTTTATCGGCATCGAAGATCCGCTTCGCCCCGAGGTACCCCAAGCTGTGACCAAATGCCAGGCTGCCGGGATCGAAGTGCTCATGGTCACCGGGGACCATCCGGTGACTGCAATGGCGGTAGCTGCCAATGCGGGGATTGTTGGAGTGGGGGAAAAAGCCTATCTCACCGGACAGAATCTCAAAGGTTTAACTATCGATGAAGTAGCCCGACAGATACAACAAGGTATTCGTATCTTTGCCCGCACCACGCCGGAGCAGAAAATGAAGATCGTCACCGCACTCCAAGGCATGGGCAAGGTTGTTGCCATGACCGGTGACGGAGTCAACGATGCGCCGGCGCTCCGAGCCGCTGACGTCGGTATCGCCATGGGCCGACAGGGTACAGACGTTGCCCGGGAAGCGGCCCAAATCATCCTTCTCGACGACAACTTCGCCTCTATCGTCAGCGGCATTGAAGAAGGCCGTACCGTTTTTGCCAACATGCAAAAATTCACCAATTACGTCCTGGTGAGCAACGGCCCTGAGATCCTGCCTTATCTTCTTTATATAGTATTGCCGGTTCCGCTGGCACTCAATATCATCCATATTCTTTCAATCGACCTGGGAACGGATCTCGTTCCATCAATGGGTTTGGGGCAAGAGCCTGCGGATCCCGAGGTAATGACCAGACCACCACGCACTTCAGGCCTAGGTCTGCTGACGGGCCAACTGATGTTGCACAGTTACTGTTTTCTCGGGTTGATTGAGGGGGGATGGTCGCTGGCGTTGTTTTTTTACGTTTTGGTTGACGGTGGTTGGAAATATGGCCAGCATCTGCCTGTAGACGCGCCTCTTTATCACTCGGCGGTGGGTATTACCCTGGCTTCTATTCTATTGATGCAAATCGGCAACTTAGTGGGGCGAAGATTCACCTATTGCTCTGGTCTGGACTTTGGCCTGCTGACCAATCATCTGCTCCTTGCGGGTATTCTGATCCAGATCCTTCTCTCCTGGGCCATTCTGTACTACCCGCCGATTGCGCTGATTATGAATACCGGTCCGGTATCTCCCCAGGTATACGCCCTTGCATGGCTGGGGATGATCGTTCTTTTTACAGTGGACTATTGCCGCAAAATACTTGTCAAGCGAGTTGGGAAAGGTTAGGTGAGGAGTGCCGACAGCCCACGGGCAATGGCCGTCGGTTTGGCCATCACGGGGGAAAAGATCCGTCAATTAACCCAAAAAAGGGGACCACACACTTCATGGAACAATTCTTTAACCCGAAGAGCATCGCCGTCATCGGCGCCAATGACAAACCCAATGCCATCGGCTCGGCCCTGATGGATAACATTATTCAGGGCGGATTCACCGGGACCGTCATACCGATCAACCCCAACCACGAAACCGTACGCGGACTTAAGGCCTACGCTTCGATCACCGAGGTCGATCCGGCACCGGAAATGGCGATCATCGCCACCCCTATTGCCACCGCACCCGATATCGTGCGCCAGTGCGTCCGAGCCGGGACCAAAGGCGTGATTATCATTGCTGCTGGCGGCAAAGAGTTGGGTGAGGAAGGAGCGCTGATCGAGGAACAGATCGAAGGGGCGGCCGAAGGTTCGGGCATGCGCATCATCGGCCCCAACTGCATGGGCGCGATCCATCCGGCAACCCACGTCAATGCCACCTTTGCCGGGGGGATGCCGGCAACCGGAAAACTGGCGGTTATCTCCCAAAGTGGCGCCATTTGCGCAGCAATTCTTGATCGGGCCGCAGCTGGCCACATCGGATTCAGCCACTTCGTCTCCATCGGTTCCATGCTGGACGTCGATTTCGGTGACTTAGTCGATTACCTAGGTAATGACGGGTCGGTCAGGGCGATCCTCCTTTACATGGAAAACCTGACTAACCCGCGCAAGTTCATGTCTGCGGCCCGCTCGGTTTCGCGGATCAAGCCGATCATTGTGCTCAAATCCGGCAAGAGCAAGGCCGGGGCCAAGGCTGCCTCAACCCATATCGGCGCTATGGCTGGGGAAGATGCAGTCTATGATGCCGCCTTCAAACGGGCGGGTATTGTCCGAGTTCCGTCACTGGCCCGATTGTTTGACTGCGCCGAGCTGATGGCCAAACAACCTCGGCCCGCCGGTACCCGACTGGCCATCCTCACCAACGGAGGCGGTCCCGGAGTCATGGCGACCGACACCCTGGCCGAGTACGGCCTTGAACCCGCGCCGGTACCCGAGGATATTGCCAACCAGCTTAACGAACTCCTGCCGCCCTATTGGAGCCGGGGCAACCCCATAGACATTCTCGGTAACGCCACGGTTGAGTGCTATACCAAGGCCCTGGAGATCTGCCTCTCGACCCGCGAATTCGATGGTCTTTTGGTGATCATGGTGCCGCAGGATCTCACCCCGCCGGAAGAGGTAGCCAGAACCCTGGTCCAACTCGCCAAACGCAAACGCATCCCCATATTTGCCTCTTGGATGGGCGGCAAACGAATGGCCGAGGCAATTAAGATTCTCCATGAGGCCGATATTCCGACCTACGAAACGCCTGAACGGGCGGTGCGGGCCTTTATGTACATGTTTGAGTACACCCGTAACCTTGAGCTCCTCTACCAGGTGCCGCCTAAGCTCTCCAGTGAACTCTACTTCAATCGCGATCAGGTCTTTCGCGCCATCTACGAATGTTTTGATCAGGAAATCGAGCTACTCAACGAGATCAAAAGTAAAGATATTCTTGAAGCCTACGGCATACCGGTCAACCCCACCCTGTTTGCAGCCAACGTAGATGAAGCGGTGGAACGGGCGCAGGAACTGGAGGGCCCATTGGTAATGAAGCTGGTCTCGCCGGACATTCCTCACAAATCCGATGCCGACGGCATCCAGCTCGATCTTCGCAACGAAGAAGATATCCGCAAAGCGTTTGCCACAATCATGGCCGGAGCCAAGACCTTTAATCCCGAAGCGAGGATTGATGGAGTGAGCATGCAACCCTTTATAGCCAATCCGGATTTCGAGCTGTTCATGGGCAGCAAAAACGACGAAAATTTTGGACCAGTGCTCTGCTTCGGCTCCGGTGGGGTCTTTGCCGAATTGCTTGATGATAAGGCCCTCGGGCTACCACCATTAAACCGGCTTTTGGCCCGGCGGATGATGGAAGAAACCCGCATCATGCCCCTCTTGAAGGGCTATCGGAACAGCGCCTCGGTTGATCTGGAGAAGATTGAAGAATTGCTGATGCAGATTTCGCAATTGGTGATTGACTTTCCGGAAATCGTGGAGATGGATATCAACCCAATCCTGGTCAAAGACGGCAAGCCGATTGCGGTGGATGCGCGGGTTAAACTGCAACGAGTTGAAAGCAGTTCCAACCTTCACCTGGTGATCAGCCCTTATCCTCAACACCTGGAACGGCACGATCTGACAGATATGCAGATGCCGCTTTTTATCCGCCCGATCAAACCTGAGGATGCACCGCTTTTCGAAGAGTTGTTCAACACCCTCACCCCAACCAGTATCTATTACCGATTCTTTAGTGTGGTCAAAACACTCTCCCCTGAAATTCTTGGCCGATTCACCCAGATCGACTACGACCGCGAGATCTCCTTTGTCGGCCTGGATGAAGAGCAAGGTCAGGAACGGATGCTGGGCGTAGCCAATATTCTCGGCGAACCCGACGGAAACCGCGGTGAATTTTCCGTACTGATCGGTGATCCATGGCAAGGGAAAGGCATCGGCGCTAAACTGCTGCTGCAATGCCTGCGAATAGCCCAGGAACGCGGCATGGAGATCGTCTGGGGTACGGTATTGGCGGAAAATAGCTACATGGTTGCCCTGGGTAAAAAACTGGGGTTCACCGTCAAACAGGGCGAAGACCATTCCGAGTACAAATTGACCATTGACCTGAAAACGGCAAAGTTGTAAACGGACGGCATCGATATCGAGGGGGCATGGTCAAACCATTCCCCCGGACAGTATCGAGAAGAAGCAACAGCTGACCGAACATCAACGGCAGCACCTCTTTTTTTATCTGTTCGAGGATATGTATGTCGAAGCAAGTAACAATTGATCAGGCAGAATGTATGGGCTGCGAGGCCTGCGTGGAAATATGCCCGGAAACTTTTGGGTTTGACATTGACGAGACCAAGGCCTACGTCATCACCGATGAGGATATTGACGAAGATTGCGTCGAAGAAGCCATGGGCTCCTGCCCGGCAGGGTGTATCTCCTACGAATAAACGATTACCTGCCAATGTCCTGCTGTTAAGGACACTGACTCCTTTGTGCCCTTAACAGCATTTTTTTTAGCAATTTTCGTCTCAAGAGCCCTAACAACCTCTGGGAGATTCAACTATGGTTACTTCGATTATCCTGATCAATGCAGAACGCAATGCCATCAACCAGGTTGCGGAAAAACTCCAGGAAATACCAGGAATCTCGGAAGTGTACTCGGTGAGCGGTCAATATGATCTAGTGGCCATTATCCGCGTCAAGACCAACGATGACCTCGCCACCCTGGTCACGAGAGAAATGCTGACCATTGACGGTATCAGCAAAACCGAAACCATGCTTGCCTTCCAAGCCTATTCGCGCCACGATCTGGAGTCCATGTTTGCAGTGGGAATGTGACAATCTCCTACGCCTTTGAGGGATTGCAAGCCGGAACCGCCGAAAATTCCGTCAGGGCATTTGATGCACTGTCCCCGGAACTCCCACCAGTCGACTACCTCTCCCCTTTCTTGCGTACGGAGGCTGCTCAAAAAAGCCTCATCAGGCCAAAACTGCCTCGCCTGTGTTCAGCGTCAATAAGCAGAACTGCCTGCAATGTGGGACCTATGCAGACAGGTGCCCGGTAGCGGCAATCACTACGGTGCCTTTACCACTGATTGACCGCGGCGCCTGCATTTTATGCCTGCAGTGTATTCGGTCCTGGCTCCAGGAGGTCTATCCCTTTGAAACGGCTCAAATCGCGACCCGTATAACGGCCATGGCCGCGGCGAGTGACGAGGAAAAGTGCAGCGTAATTTTCTATTGAGAAATTGTTTTCCTTATTTCTGCCGGCCGATTCTAAATAAGGAATAAAAGTACGAATACCCGCTGTTTTATAACAATGCTTGCTGATAATAGTGCTTGTAACTTTTGACAAAATGATTTAAACTTATTTATTATTTCATTTAGCATTCTCTTTTTTGATATCCTGTGCTATCAATATCGACTCTCTCGATACCTAAAAAGTTTTTGCTTACAACCCCTAGAGTGGAGAGCTGAGCATGAAACTTTTTATAGGTAGCCTTCCCTATGCTATTACTGAATCGGAATTTTCGGAGTTATGTACGCCGTTTGGCGAGGTGGTCAGCGCCAAGTTAATCGTCGATCAATTTTCCGGACAATCTAAGGGATTTGGTTTCGTCGAGATGTCCAACCGTTCGCAAGGACACAAGGTAATGGAAGGGTTGAATGGGACTACATACAAAAATCGGACGTTAGTTTGCAACGAAGCCAAACCCCCGGTAAAAAGAGGACGCGGACATCGGTAATATCCAGTCCACTTCTCTTACACACACCACGATTTAAACTTATTGGTTCAACGCTTACCTTGACAAATCCCTCCTGCACCGATTTTTCATTCTTTTACCGTTTGCTAATCCCAATATTTCCCCATTGCTGTTTTCATCGCGATTCCAATGGAACCGTGCACATTCCTTTTCGCAATCAGAATTGAATTTCCCCCTAACAATGTATCCATTGACCATGGACAGCGGTGATAATCACCTGATTGCAGGAGCATAAATGAGTTTTACCCAGTTTCAATTAAACGAACACCTTACCAACTCTATCAAACAGTGTGGTTTCACCACGCCTACCCCAATCCAACAACAGGCCATTCCGTCGATCCTTGCTGGACACGATCTTCTCGGACTTGCACAAACCGGCACCGGCAAAACCGCCGCATTCATCTTACCTGCCCTGCAGCGTTTGATGGCCGTGCCTAGCACCCATATTCGGATGCTTATCCTGGCTCCGACCCGTGAATTGGCTGAACAAATCAACGATTTCACCCGCACCATGCTTGATCGCTCTGCATTACGCAGCCTAGCCATCTATGGTGGTGTCAGTAAATCAGTACAGGTAGGACAAATCCGCCGCGGCGTTGATATTGTCATTGCCTGCCCTGGCCGCCTTCTCGATATCATCAATGATCGGGCCATTGATCTCAGCCATGTTGAAGTTCTGGTGCTTGACGAAGCGGATCACATGTTTGATAAAGGCTTTCTGCCCGATATTCGCCGCATTCTCTCTCGTATACCCGCCAAGCGGCAGAATCTAGTTTTTTCAGCCACTATGCCGGATGCAATCCGCCATCTCGCCGAAAAGATCCTGGTTAACCCGGTCAAGGTACAGATCAACCCAAGCCGCTCGGCTAAGTCCATCTCCCATCGACTGTTTACGATTGGGCAAGAGCAGAAAACTGATTTGTTGATGCATCTGCTCGGCGACCAAGCCATGACTACGACCCTGGTCTTTACCCGCACCAAACACAAGGCCAAAAATCTTGCCCTGAAACTGTCTAAATCTGGATTCAAAGCCACTTCCCTTCAGGGAAATCTGTCCCAGAACAAACGGCAAGAGGCCTTAAACGGTTTTAAAAACGGCTCTTTTTCCATCCTTGTTGCCACCGATATAGCCGCACGCGGCATTGATGTCACCGGTATCTCCCATGTAATCAATTACGACATGCCGGATACCGCCGAGGCCTACATCCATCGTACCGGTCGTACCGGTCGGGCCGCGTGCAGTGGAGAGGCTTTGACCTTTGCCACCAGCACAGATAAACACATGATTCAGTTAATTGAACGCTCGCTCGAGGGGCCGATGAACCGGCAGACCGTTCCGGAAATTTCCGGCTTGAGTAGTCGCAACGAGTCGCGTCAACAACCTGTTTCCACCAAACCAGTTACTGCCCCGCAAAAAAAATCCCAAAGCAAGACCCAAGCCTTTCCCGTACCTCGCAAACGTCGTCAACGTTCGCCCGGGTCGGATGTCTTTGGTCTGAGTAAACGGGATAAATAAGCATGAGCAGTGCAGGAAAAACTGAACGATCTCAAAGAAGTTCAGTTGCGTACCAATGGCCGTAACGGGCCACACACACAACCGTGCGCAATGCGCACAACCAATGAGGAGTAGTAACAATGGCTGAAGGAACTGTAAAATGGTTTAATGATTCTAAGGGTTTTGGTTTTATCGCCCAGGATGGCGGCAAGGATGTATTTGTTCATCATTCTGCTATCCAGGCTGACGGATTCAAATCTCTCCAGGAGGGGGAACGCGTCAGTTTTGAAGTGGTCGATGGCGCTAAAGGTCCGGCAGCCTCTCGTGTTGTGAAAATACGCTGAGATCGGAATAGAGATGGGAAACCCCGCTTCGTGCGGGGTTTCTTTTTTTAAAATGCCTATGGGGGAATGCTGATGGCTGGAGGCCGAAGAACGAATTACAAACAGGAAAAACGTAACAAAGAGTTAGAAAAACAGCGCAAAAAAGACGCAAAAAAAGAACGTAAAACCCATCGGGAACCAGATTCTTCTGAGCCTGAAAACCTGACCGAAAACGAACTTCTGTAATTGCCTCCCCAAGGCGGTTGAAGATCAGATCTTCAATACGGCAAGTTTTACTTTGCCAAGGCCTTTTCCATTGATATGGCGGCTGAGTGCAACATTTTCCGCCTATAATTTTTGTTTTTAGTCCCCCTTTCTGCGAAGACCGAGCCGGGTAGCTAGATTATGCAGGTTGCTCCGGTTCATGTCTAGATCGCGGGCTGCAGCCGCCCAGTTTCCCTTATTTCGTGCAAGCGCCTCTTTAATCAAGCGGGTTTCATAAGCTTTGATTTCAGCTCGTAGGGGTGTACGCCTCTCACTGGGAACGATGTCAGCTGCGGCTTGACTTGACCGTGCCGCTGGCTGCAGTTGGAGATCTCCACTGAGCTGGGCGGGCGTCACTTCAACTGGCCAATTTCCATAATGGTTGGCCGAGGCTTTGAGTACTGAGCGGGATATAACGTTATCCAGCTCACGCACATTTCCGGGCCAGCTGTACTGCAACAGCAACTCCAAGGCTTCCGGCCTGATCTGTACCTGGCGTAACCCCAGGTTAATCCTGGTTTTTTCTGCAAAATGATCGGCGAGTTGTGGGATGTCCTCACGCCGCTGACCTAACGGCGGCACGGTCAGTGGATAGACGTTAAGGCGATGGAACAGATCTGCTCGAAAGGTCCCGTTCGCCACCTCATGCTCTAGGTTTCGGTTGGTGGCGGTAATCAGCCGCACATCGACATGTTGCGTAACTTCCGAACCAACTCGCTGAATCTCCCCCTCTTGGATCGTCCGCAGCAGTTTAGCCTGCACTTCAAGCGACAGTTCTCCTATTTCATCGAGAAACAAGGTTCCTTTATCGGCGAGCTCAAACTTTCCGGTTCTATCGGCGATCGCTCCAGTAAACGCTCC
The DNA here is from genome assembly GCA_028684915.1 of Desulfobulbus sp. The sequence continues at coordinate 15,023 of JAQUEZ010000023.1, read as the reverse complement.
TTTGACATGCCCGAATAGTTCACTTTCCGCCAGCGCCGCTGGCATGGCAGCGCAATTCAAATAGAGCATCGGTTTTTCCTGTCTCCGAGAACGATTATGAATCGACCGGGCTACAAGTTCCTTGCCCACTCCAGTTTCACCGAGAATGAGAATGGTGAAGTCGGACTTTGCCACCAGTTCAATTTCCCCCCGAAGATTTTTGATCGGCAAACTGGTCCCGAGAATTTCTCGTCCACGTTGTTGCTGGATATCCTCCATCAAGTCCGAGGCAAGCTTTCCCTGACGCTCAGCCTCCCTTTCTATGCCATTGAACAGTTCCACGGTTTGCATCTGGGCACTGGTCAACGACGCAATAACCTGGATATATTGTTTGGGAAGGTGAGTAAAAGCCTGTGGTTCAATCGCATCAAACACTAACACTCCCACGAGCCGTTCGCGCACCAGCAGTGGGCATCCCAGGCAGGCATGAATATGCTGCATCGACTGAAGATTCATATTTAGCAACCCTTCAAAGGGATCGGGGAGCTTGCTGTGACTGGAAAAGAGCGTTGGTTCTATGGAATTGCAGATGATGTCTAACCGTGGATGATCCTGGCGACGAAATCGATGCGCCATTGCCTGAGGCTTCAGCCCCTTGGCGGCAATAGGCACGAGAACGTCATTGTCTAGGCGAAGCAAAGCGGCGGAATCATAGGGAACCGCCAGCTGCAGTGCTTCCAATAACCGGTGGTACCGGTCCTCTGCCTTCAAAACAGCCGTTAAGTCGTTGGCAATAATAGAGAGGGTTTCCAGCAAGTCCATGATTTTAAAATTACAACACCGTTGTTCAATGGACAACAATTTAATGTTATCAATTTATATACAAAATATGCAACTTGCCGAAATTACATTATTTAAATTATGGCACATCGATTGCATTGTAATGGCAACACATATATGAGCCCCCAACAACAACCAAGGAATCAAAAATGAAAACCATACAACTCGACCAGACCCATGAATTTACTCCCGGATCGATGAAACGATTTTTCCTTGTCGAGGATTCCCCTTATTTCAAAATCATCAACTTCAACCTTGATGCCGGTGTTACCTTTCCGGTCCATTCCCATGATCTGGATGGCGAACTCTCTATTCTTATTCTCGAAGGCACTGGTTATTTTTTGGGCGAAAACGGCAACAAAATCGATGCCAAAGCCGGAGACATGCTCATCTCGCAGATTCGTGAACCCCATGGGGTGGAAGCTGTGAGCAAAATGCGGCTTCTAGTCACTATCGCTCCACCGATTTGATTAAACTCTTCATTGCATCTTTTCGACCGACCATCACAACAAACAGGAGGACACCATGTCAAAATGCGTACGAATTGATCAAGAGGAATGTCTAGGCTGTGAGGCATGCATTGAAATTTGTCCCTCAGTCTTTGCCTGGAACGAGGCGTTGGGCAAGGCATATGTGCAAAACGAAACAAGTGAAGAAGAATGCGTGGATGAGGCTATAGCCTCCTGCCCTGCCGGTTGTATTCACAAGGATGCATAAAAAAGCCGATTTAGCAGGATGAGTCAGAGCACCTGCCGAATCGGCTTCACACAAAATCGGACAGTTGAGCCAGCTCGCTGCCCGCCTGGTATTTCATTTGGCTCGCAGATACTGATTGGGCCAGCTCACATCCGCCCCTAGGGCCTTGGCAGCATGCAGGGGCCAATAGGGATCTCGGAGAAATTCGCGACCAAGCAGGACAGCATCCGCCTGTCCGGTAGCCACAATCTGTTCCGCCTGGGCAGGATCGGTAATGCACCCAACTGAGCCGGTGGCTATGCCGGTTTCAGCTTTTATTCGCGCAGCATAGGGCACCTGGAATCCTGGACCAAAGGGTACGTGGTCATGAGGCGCAATAAACCCAGAGGAGCAGTCTATGAAATCGACGCCAAGCGCCTTGAGGCGGCGAATTAAAACTAAGGACTGCTCCAGGTCCCACCCATTTTCCACATAGTCGGTGACTGAAAGGCGAACAAAAAGCGGGAGGTTATCCGGCCATTCCGCACGCACGGCCTCAGCCACCTGGAGCGGAAAGCGCAGCCTGTTATCCAAACCGCCACCGTATTCGTCTTGCCGTTTGTTGGCAATCGGCGAGAGGAACTCGTGCAGCAGGTAGCCATGAGCCATGTGGATCTCCACCACCTGAAAACCGGCGGCCAGCGCCTTGCAGGCAGCCTGCCGAAACTTAGCGACAATGGCTTGTAGATCATCCTTTGATGCTTCTTTTGGTTGGGGTGCTTCCTCTAAAAAAGGAAAGGGGCTTGGAGCAACAGTCTGCCAGCCGCCATCCCCTTCTCCCACGGGCTTCCCCCCTTGCCAAGGTAATGCACAGGAACCTTTGCGTCCGGCATGGGCCAATTGAATGCCAGGAACAGCTCCTTGCTCGGCTATAAACTTTACGATCGGTGCAAAGGCCGCAACGTGGGCATCGTTCCAGATGCCGTTATCCGCAGGACTAATCCGCCCCTCAGGGCTGACCGTCGTGGCCTCAACCATGACCAATCCGGCGCCGCCCACCGCACGACAGCCATAATGCACCAGATGCCAGTTGTTGACCAAGCCGTCTTCGCTTGAGTATTGGCACATGGGAGAAACAAAAATACGATTTTTTATGGTAACGGATCGAAGAGTGAAAGGGGAAAAAAGAGTACTCATGCACTGCTCCATGGCCTGCGGAATGGAAGGTTACCCCAACCGCCTACCGAATAAAATGACATCGAGATGCCCCTAAAACGACCCACACCTCCGCAACCCAGATGCTGCGATATTCACAACATATCATGGCGCTTATCGTTTTCGGGATGGGATAAAAGCACTGAAGATTGTAAGAACGAATCTCATTGCAATCAACACCGGAGCAGCAATGGAGTGTCATTTGGCTCAACAGCTCAACCGCATAAACGAAAGAGGAAAAGCGAGGCAAAAAATGGTATCCTTTTCATCCGGCATCGATGAGAGAGTCAACGCTGCCAGATTGTGGTAAATGACAGCAACCAATGCGCGCCCAACCGCTTTACCACGTGCAAAGCCCACAATCAGAATGATCCGGCAAGCAAACAACGATGAATGACCTATGAAGATAATTGCTCACATCCACACGGATTTTAAATCAAAATTCGGCATACCACGTCAAAGCGGTCTGGTTGAAACGCTCAAAGGAAAAATCATCTTTGAGCCAGACTACCGCCACCCCGATGCGGTGCGCGGGTTGGACGGTTTTTCACACATCTGGATCATTTGGCAGTTTTCCGCTGCAATCCGTGAGGGCTGGTCCCCCACCGTGCGCCCACCCCGCCTGGGTGGCGACAAACGGATGGGCGTATTTGCCACCCGCTCCCCTTTTCGCCCCAATGCGCTGGGCCTCTCTTCAGTTCGACTGAACCAGATTGAGCTCCACCCAAATCTCGGACCGCTCCTGTGGGTTTCAGGCGTTGATCTTCTTGATAATACGCCTATATACGACATCAAACCCTACCTTGCCTATACGGACAGTCACCCAGGGGCAGCCGAAGGATTCACCCAGGCTGTGGAGACCACCCTACTGACGGTTGATTTCCCGCAAAACTACATACAACTCATCCCATCTGAACAGCGACAAGCCCTTATCGGCGTGTTGGCCAATGATCCCCGTCCTCGATATCAGGATGATCCACAAAGAATTTACGGGTTTGAATTTGCCCAGTGGAACATCCAGTTCAAGGTCAGTGGCGAGACACTCACCGTCGTCAAGGTGACCCCACTTTAAACCGGGCTTTATCTGTACTCACGCAGTTCCTTCTTCCCAGTTTTCTTAGCCATTTTTTGTACGCGATCACGGAGAGATGGCTCTGCCTTCACGCCGAAAAAACACTCCTCCTTGTCTATCTGTGCTTTTACTTAGCCATCTCTTAGAGTGTGATGGACTTTTAACGAGTCCACCACCGCTTTAAAACCCCGCAGGTTTTTCTCCGGCAAAGCGTAATGGTGGCTTGACTGATCCCAAGAGCCGTCGGTACATTGCTTTTTTTATCACCAAGACCAACACAATGGAGCATAAAATAAAATCGTCTGAACAGTCTTGGTGCACGTGGTTCCCGGCAAGGAATCACTGAACCAATTGATCAAGGCCCCTATCGCGGACCCAATGGACCCAATCGAAAGGAAGATGATATGCAAGCAACAGCCTCCGCTGACTTACCCCTACAGATCAGAGACAACCTCGCCCGGCAATACGCGGATATTTTTATCCCCGAGGTATTGGCCGCGCTGCATGATATGGCCCAGTTCAACCAAGAACAGAAAACACTGATGGCCAAACGGACCCAGCGCCGGGCCGCACGCATTCAAGAACAACGCCCGCTCACCTTTCTTGATCACAATGCGGTGATCGGCGGCACCAATATCAAGGTGCAAGATGCCCGAGACGGCAAGTTTGCCGGTTCCCCCATCCCCCATGACCTGCAGCGGCAATGGGTCCAGGGTACCGGACCGGCTGCCAAGCCCAATGCCCCGATTGAATCGAGCCTGCGCAATGTGGCCTATGCCCTGCTCTCCGGTGCCGATGGCTGGATGTTCGACGGCGAGGATGCCCTGGGCCAGATCACCACCATGTCACTTGATAACCAACGAAGTCTGAAGCTGGCCGTTAGCCATGACCCGCTCTTTCTTGGCGTTGCCGAGGAAGTAGCAGCAGAGATGAACCGTTGGGCCCGCGGCTTTTTCGGTCGCGAGATCATCAGCGATTGGCAAAAACAGCTTGCTTTCACCACCAAAATCTTTCGCACCCGCGGCCTACACCTTGATGATCGCCACATCCGTGTAGATGGACAATCCCTGTCGGCCTCGATTGTCGACCTTTGCCTTTATGTGGTTCATAATCACAAGGCGTTGCAGAATGCCGGGTCCTCGATTGTCCTCTACCTGCCCAAAATCCAGACCGCAGAAGAGGCGGCCTTCTGGAACAAGTTGCTCAGTTCGCTGGAGCGCTATCTTCAGTTGGCTGAAGGCACGATCAAGGTGTATGTGCTGATCGAACAACTGGAGGCAACCTTTCAATTGATGGAGATCCGAGCAGCGCTTGGCCTCCATTTTGTCGGCTTCAACACTGGCCGCTGGGACTATATCAACAGCGTTTCCGATGCCCTCTGTTGGGATAAAGAGTTTATCAATCCCAACATCGAAGCCATCACCATGACCTACGGTTACATGCGGTATTACGAGGATCGGGTGCGCAGAGCGGTGAACACCCCTGATGTCGACGGCAACTTCGCTCTCTGGCAGGGAGGCATGGAGCCCAATATTCCGGTAGGATCGCAGCAGGGAGTGGCCAACAGCATGGAGCGAGCCCGGGCCGGTGCAGTCCGCGAACAGCAGGAGGGCGCAAGCGGTAAGTGGGTGGCTCATTGGAAGATGGTCCATATCATCCGCCCGATATGGGAGGCAGCAGGAGAAGCCAACCAACTCGGCCGTTCCTTCCCGTCCTTGGCTTATACGGCGGTGGATGCGGCAAACCTGATCTTGCTCGAACCGGCACCGCGTACCGTAGACGGCGCCCGCAACCTACTCAGTGTCGCGCTCCAGTACGGCAATGCCTTTGGCCAGGGGATGCAGGCTGCAGCACTCAAACCGGCGGATGCCTTTGGCAACGAGGATATCCTATATCTGATGGAGGACATGGCCACCGGCGAGATTCGCCTCAGTATCCTCTGGGAGTGGGTCCATAAGGGGGCCAAGCTGACCGAGGATGATCCCCAATCAGGCCTCAAAGCCGGAGAGCAATTCACAGTAGAGGTTTTTGCCCGCTTACTTAAACAAGAGTATGCCAAATTACTCGCTGCGGATAATCGCGATGTGCATCAGGACTCCAAGCAGAGCACCCTGCCGATTGCCCGCGCCATTGCACAGGCCTATGTGCTCAACCCGGACAAACTTCCCTGGTATATCGACCTGCTCAATATCAACCTCAACAATATGGACCTGGCGGTAGCCGAGCAACGGATTAACCAATATATTGAGAACTTTACTCATACAGGGATTCGCATAACCGAGAATTTGGATACCCTGCCGCTGTAAGCTGGCCAGTCGTTTCCACCTGTTGAGCAAATATTGGGTCAAAGTATTGTGTTTGATCATGGCAGGGATTGATCGTATCGGCTTGCCGGAAGCGGATTTTCTGCGAGAGAAAACGCTTCCGGCAAAGCATCGAACTGCTTCCCCGTTTTGGGAGAGGATCAGCTCATCCGGTTTGAAGAACCGCCTTTGGATAAATCCTGCCCCCCAAGGCTAAGGGCAAGGTAGCCGGTGTCTCCACCCGAACAGCGCCCTCACCTGTTGCGCATCTTCCCTGAACCACCTTTCAAGGTAAAAAATTCGACAAAACCGCATTTTCCACTTCATTTCTTTGCAGTTTCAGGTTAGGTTCCCGGTTCTTTTTGCGTACATCCCTCTTTTTGTGGTCATTTCGTTATTCTCGCTAACTGCGATCCAGCTCGTTATCGTCGTCATTTTTTCTTACAGGAAGTGAATACCATGCTCCAAGCAACCAACATTGCGCTCTCCTATGGCAAGCGCGTTATATTTAAAGACGTCAACATCAAGTTCACCCACGGCAACTGCTACGGCCTTATCGGGGCCAATGGAGCCGGGAAATCGACCTTTATCAAAATTTTGGCTGGTCAAAAAGAGCCAGACAAAGGTGATGTTTCCATCGACCCCAAAGAGCGCATCGCCGTGCTTCAGCAGGACCACTTCGCCTATGACGAAGAAACCGTGCTCAACACGGTTATTCGTGGTCACAAACGACTCTACGATGTCAAAATCGAACGGGAGGCCCTCTACGCCAAGGCCGAACTCACCGAGGAAGAAGGCATGCTCTGCGGTGACCTGGAAGTCGAATTCGGCGAGATGAACGGGTATGAGGCCGAATCAGATGCCTATGTACTGCTGAGCGGCTTGGGCATCTCCGAGGAAATGGGTGAGCTGAAAATGAAGGAGCTGGATGGCGGCGATAAGGTGCGGGTCCTACTCGCCCAGGCACTGTTCGGCAACCCGGATATTCTCCTGCTTGATGAGCCCACCAACAACCTGGACGTCAAATCCATTGTTTGGCTGGAAGACTTTCTGCTCCGTTTTTCCAACACCGTTATCATCGTTTCCCATGACCGCCATTTTCTCAACCAGGTCTGTACCCACATGGCGGATATCGATTACGGCCAGATCAAGGTTTTTGTTGGCAACTATGATTTCTGGTACCAGGCCAGCCAACTTGCCCAGCAGCAACGCCAGCAGGAAAACAAAAAGTCGGCGGCCAAGGTGGCCGAACTCAAGGAGTTCATCCAGCGGTTTTCCTCCAATGCCTCCAAGGCTAAGCAGGCAACCTCGCGCAAAAAGCTGCTCGACAAGATCACGGTTGACGATATGCCGGTCTCCTCGCGCAAATATCCCTGGATCGCGTTTAAGCCAGAACGAGCCTGCGGCAACGTCATCCTCGAGGTGGAGGGCCTGTGCAAAAAAATTGAAGGGGTGGATGTGCTCAAAGACCTCACCTTCTCGGTAAACAAAGGCGAAAAAATAGCCTTTGTCGGCACCTACAGCTTGGCCAAGACCACCCTATTCCAGATTCTTTCCGGTGAAATCGAGCCGGATGCAGGTAGCTTCCGCTGGGGACAGACCATCACCACCTCCTATTTCCCCAAGGAAAACAGCGAATTTTTCAAAGAGAACCTGACCCTGCTTGAATGGTTCGGCCAGTTTATTCCCGTTACCGAGAGCGAAAGTTTTTCCCGTGGTTTTCTTGGCCGGATGCTCTTTTCCGGTGACGAAGTGACCAAAAGAACCAAGGTTCTCTCCGGTGGTGAAAAGGTGCGCTGCTTGCTGGCGCGAATGATGCTTTCCGGGGCCAATGCCCTTATCCTTGATGAACCGACCAATCATCTGGATCTGGAATCGATCACCTCGCTCAACAACGGCTTGATCGCCTATCCGGAGGTACTGCTCTTTTCTTCCCATGACCACGAGTGTGTCACCACCGTGGCCAATCGCATCATTGAAATCGGCCACAAGGGTGTGATCGATAAGATGATAAATTACGACGATTACCTGGAAGATGAGACCATCGCCGCTCAGCGCGAAGCTATTTACAACAAGGAAAAACGTCGGTAAGAAGATTGCCCTTCGCCCACACACCTAGAACGATTTCTTGTTCCGACCTCGTGTCGAGGTAGTCCTTGCAAAGCCCCCTACAGCTCTCAACGCTGTGGGGGACTCTTTCCTTCATCCCCCATGGGTGGCTAAAAACCGGTCCAACTGATTGGCAAAGATCTGCCGGTCTCGCTGACTGAAAGCCGCCGGCCCCCCGGTTTCCACGCCGGTTGCCCGTAAACTGTCCATGAAATCCCGCATACTGAGCCGGGCCTGAATATTGTCGGTGGTGTAGAGTTCCCCCCGGGGATTGAGGGCAAATCCCCCCTTAGCAATCACCTGGGATGCCAGGGGGATATCGGCTGTGATGACCAGATCACCTGCCTCGAGTCGCTTGACGATTTCATTGTCCGCCACATCAAAGCCCAAAGCCACCCGCAGAGCGCGAATATTTTTCAAGCGCGGCACCGGGAGCACCTGATTAGCCACCAGGGTCATCATCAGGCCAGTCCGTTCAGCCACGCGAAAAAGAATCTCTTTAATCGGCTTGGGACAGGCATCGGCATCTACCCAAATGTGCATCACGCCTCCATTTCACTACGGGTTAGAAAAAGAGAGTACACTTCTAGCGACAGACCGAATCAATCAACTGCCGGGAGAGTGTCATTGGTTCGGGTAATGGAGGCAAACCATTGGGCGAAAACCAGTCGGCGGCTTCAATTTCAGTGCCATCCGGGGTGAGGACGCCTCCGGCATATTCGGCGGTGAAGGCAACCATCAGTGAGTTGGGAAAGGGCCAAGGCTGGCTGCGAAAATAGCGAATACCTTTGATCTCGATCCCAACCTCCTCCCGAACTTCTCGTTGAGCACACTGCTCCAGGGTTTCACCCGGCTCGACAAAACCTGCCAGGGCACTGAAGACGCCGGTGCTAAAATGAGGACTGCGGGCCAGGAGAAGTTTCTCTCCGCGCATAACAAGAATCATCACCGCAGGGCTGATCCGTGGATAAAACAGGAGCTCACAGGCTGGGCACTCCATAGCGAACTGGTCATTATCCCTGCGAAGAGTTTTCCCGCCACATTTACCACAAAACTGATGGTGTACCTGCCAATTGAGTAGCTGGACCGCCCGACCAGCCAGCGCATAGGCTTCAGGCCCGGCCAGCCCATGGATTCTCCGTAAAGGAACCGGCTTCACAGGCTGAGGCGGCAGTACGTCGATATCCGCAGAATAACATGGTTCCCCCTGCCACTCGCCCACATGCAGAACCTTGTCTGCCTTGGCAAAGTCGGAAATGCTCCCGTGGGGGAAGAACGACTGACGGGTATCATCGCCACTGATGGTGAGAATTTTATCGGTATACCGAAGAATAAAAAAACCTGGATTTTCCATTTTCTTTAATTGCGTATAGTTACAGCTCTAATCGTCAATAGTTCTGGTGTTTATTTGTGGTTATCGTGATGCATACGTCGCCGCCTTGACTGCGAGAGCCAACCGCACCGTGCCAACAATTCGCTCATACCAGAGCCGATGATGGCGAAGCCATTCACGCACAGGATTCGACGAAAAGAGAAGCGCAACGAGGACAAATCAAACAAACGATTCCCCGACAAGTAAAACCCAGAGGTCACAACATCTGTTGCACCGAGGTTGGGTGTCAGGGCCTGAGAGAGGATTGAACCGAAATAAAACATGGCTTTCTGGGTAAGTAGGTTGGTCAGAAGTCCTGTGGTAAAGGCCTTCGCCACCGGTGGCCCAACAGGCCAGAATGGCGACCAGAACTGATAGAGAGGCGCGTAACAATGGCGAAATCTGGTCCCGGTGAAACCAGGGCAACGGGGTGAATAATCAGAATGAGAAGGAGTGCGCCAAAGGACATGGGGCTGTGTTTCGGACAAGAAAGAACTCGCAAGTACCACGCAACTCATTGTGATTACGGTTTTAAGCGGAGGCTTTAAATATGGTTCCCCCGACAATCAAGGCTCACAACACTCCTTTTCCAGGTAATGGGTAATCTGAAATATAGATCATATTGCCAAGTTATCCGCCAATATACCACCGAATACATAATCGAGTACGGATAAACTGTGCTTCCCTCTGGCCAACACGGGTTTCCGCTGCAGCAGTATAAAAGACAACTTTATTAGTATTTTCTCCACTACCTGCCTCCGTTTAGCGCACCTGCCCTCTTTTTCTCCTGAATTTTTCATCCTTCTACCTTTGCATCCCGTGTCACCAAGCTTATTAGTTGCCAACCCGATGTGAGGTGTAAACTCTTCCCCTCAATCGCCAAGTGGAGTTGATTTTTATCATCAATGGCAAAAAGCAGAATGGTCTGGTGTCGGCCCGGCGGCAAAAAGGCAGATCCTTCTGTGGTGGGCACCAACCTCTCTATTTTCACCTCCGCCCCATGCGTAAGCATGCCGGCGAGTTTGGCATAGGTGTCATCCGGACCAAAAAGCATCTTCCCCCGCAAAATGGCAGCCGCGGTCCGTTTATCCCTGCCGCTCTTCGCCATCCTGGTGCGGATGGTGAATACCGAGCTTGCACCGAATTCGAGGCGATAATGCATCATCGCTGAAACATTCATATTCTCGTGTGGGGAAAGAGCCAGCATCCGGCCTATCCCCGCCAAATTGAGATGATGCACAGCATCCTCAGAGATGGGATTGCCGTCATAGGTGGAGAGTCCGTCTATTTTGGCCATAGCGATATTGCTGCCGTTGGTATCGGCCAGCACCACCCGGAACCCATAGGACTGGAGAGCCTTGCCCACGGCGCAGGCCAGTGGATTCGCACCAACAATGAGGAATCCGTCGGCTTCCGGCTCGGCCACACCCAGGCGTATTGCAATGATTCGTGCGGTTGCGCTTTGCAGAAGCACTGTGCAGATAATAACGAGGAACGTCAGCGAAACCAGGTGGTGAGCACCTGCAAGTCCAGCCTGTTCGAGACGAATTGCAAAAAGAGCGGAGACAGCCGCTGCCACGATGCCTCGCGGTGCGATCCAGGCCAGGAGGTGCTTCTCGGGCCAAGTGAGTTTGGAGCCCCAGGTAGAGACCATGACGTTCAATGGCCGGGCCAGGAACTGAATGGCAAGCACAACCAGAAACGCCTTCCACCCCAGATCGGTCAAATCTGCGGCATCAATACGCGCTGAAAGCAGAATAAAGAGCAGAGAAATAAGGACAACACTCAGACTTTCCTTGAAGTTGAGAATCTCATCCAAATCAACCTCCCGCATATTGGCCAACCAGACCCCCATAACGGTAACCGCAAAGAGACCTGCACCGTTATGCAGCATGTAGGATCCTGTAAAAACAGTAAAAACCAAGGCTAGAGTAAGGAAGATTTTCAAAAAACCCGGCACAAGAAAATTTCGGAGAAAAAGTCCGAACAGATACCCTCCTGCAGCACCGATCAAAAGACCGACCCCAACGAGATGGCAAAAACTGAGCAGGATATGACCAAATGCCCGGCTATCGCCTCCCGACAGAATACATTCAAAGACCAGTACCGCCAGGGAAGCACCTATAGGGTCAATGACAATACTTTCCCAACGAAGAATGTTGGCTATCGTCGCCGTCGGTCGGACAGCTCGCAACATTGGGGCAATTACCGTTGGCCCGGTGACTGCGGAAACAGCACCGAAAAGAAAAGAGATCGACCATGACAATCCTAGAGCATAATGGCTGACTACTGCAGTGATCAACCAGGTTACCACCAGACCAACCGTGACCAGATTTCTGACCACGCTCTGTTTCCCGAGAATTTCTTTATAGTTCAGAGTGAGACTACCCTCAAAAAGAATGATAGCAACAGAAAGCGAAACAAAGGGGGAAAGCAGATCCCCGAGAAGCCGGTCTGGATTGAGCAGGCCCCAAATCGGCCCGGCGATGATTCCAGAGACCAGAAGAAAGATAATCGCTGGCAGTTTCAGCTGCCAGGCCAGCCATTGACAGCCGGCACCAACGAGAAAAATGCAGCTGAAAGCGACAAGATGCGGATCAGTCATGACAATTGATTTCTCGATGGAAGAATCAAATAAACATCGCTCAACACTTCCATCTTTTTAATACATTTGATGGACTCGTAAAAAGTATAAATCCAAGAAGTTACGTTCACGAACACACAGGTTAACAAGATCAAAACGTCATCCTCGAGGCTTTTTACGAGAACGACACCTCATCCAGTAAGGAGCCATGGATCTTTCAACGGCCGGTACCGAGTGGCCAAGTGATGGCAAAGCCAATGGGGTTCTAGCTTCTTTACCACGCTCAACTCACTTTTGTAGTGTTATTCGAGAACGGCCTATTTTAAAATTAAAAACACAGGACACAGAGCAAAAAACAGCAGCAAAATGCAACCATACTATTGTTTTAATTATAAATTAATTTTAACGTTAAAAAAAGATATATATCTAATTTTCATTTAAATTTGAGAGAAATTGCTCTATAATATCTTCTCTGAGCCCCCCTTCGCTTATATATTTCAAGCATGAGGGCTCAGTAAAAACATCCATCTCCTGCGTCGCAGCTTTTTTCCAACACTCGACATACCTTCAGCATGACTTAGCACCATGGAAAAAGCTACCCCTTGTATATCTTTGTTTTTACTGAACTATCTCTTAGAGGGTGATGGCCTTTTTACGAGTCTATCAAGCACCACTCTTCAACTTGCCGCAATCGGGGGCGTAATCACCACCACCCAGCTCAGAAATCCTCTCAAAAGCATCTCAAGCACATTACCCGGTGGCATTTCCAAGATGATCGCTCAGTGCTAGCCGTACGCAGCATAGCTCGTGCTCAACAACAGCCGCCAAGATAAAAAAAACAGGCTCTCTCCCAAAATGGGTGGGTAATTTTGAGATGGTGCCCCCCCTGGTAAGAAATCGCAAGTTGAACAGGCTCACCCATTTGAAAATCTTTTAAAAACATGACAAGGCAACCAACCCGTTGAAATAAGGTTTCAATGATTCGTTTCATGAAGGGGTGGCCGTATCATTTTTTGCGGCAAAAGAGTGGCTGGAGGTCGTGGGTAAAGCATTCCGGTTTTGGGGGCACTATTGCTTTTACCCACCCGTTTTGAAAAAGAGCCAAAAAACAGGAATCGTCTTTCTCGTCACAAGCCACGAGGACGACAAAACATCTACAATGTAATCTCAAGGATTCAGTATGACTATTGATGCCATCTCTGCGAAAGAGTTGATCGTTTTAGCCCTGGTTATCACTGTATTTTGCGGAATCATCTACGGTTCCCACAGAAAGGGGAGGACAAAACAGTAAAACCAGCTTGATGAGGTCGTAAAAACTTCGAGCTCCTGCGTCGCAGCTTTTCTCTCGCCACTCGACATACTGTATGTATGCCTTCGCACCGTGAAAAATAGCTACGCCTTGTATATCTCTCTTTTTACTCAAGCTATCTCTTAGAGGGTGATGGATTTTTTACCCATCCATCAGGTTTAAGCGGACCAATTGACACTCACTCTTGCATCTGTTACCAGAGGTGCAAAAAATGCAAAGTGCAATCCATTTACAGCACAGGCTTGATTTTTTATGCCGTTGCATTTCCATGGGCACAGCCGTGAGTCGGAGATGATTAATATCGCGTAACGGTGGAGCACCGAAAAGACGGCACTATTCGCGGCAGAACAGGGAGGCGCTCTCATAACCGACCTGGAAAGCGGTGGTGGTCGCGTCCAACGGTTCGGAAAGCATAACCGCCTGGCGTCTCGTTCAGGCGTAGCCATTTTTGATACTGCAATGGACTCAGTGCAGTTAGAGTACGGAAATGTGGTGAAAGGTCGACACGCACATGTGCGCCTGGCGAGCCAAATCTTCAACACGCAACTGTTCAGTATAATTATTTTTCAACCAGTCGACAGCCTTGGCGATCTGCTACCCCTGACTAACCTGCCGAGGCGATTTGACGAAGGCGCCCCCCTGGTCACCCACCAGGAGACGATAAAAAATCTCCCGCTGCGCAAGCTTCAACACCAAGCCCCGGTAGGGTCGCCCATTGCTGGCCCCAATAGTCTGAACCACTGTGGGCAGGTTGTGCACCGAAAAGATCAGATAGCGCCTTGGCCGCCATAGACAAAAGCTCACCCTGCATGACCCGTTTGCCCCCTTGAGCAATGCGCTGATGCGCAGCTCATATCTGTTATTGACCGGCGGTGTAATTTTTTGGCCCTGGAACAACGACAAGCCGGAAATTTCGGTCGGGACCTGGTCTCCCTTCTCAGTCCAACGGGCAATACCATCCGCTCTTGCCTTCACCCTCGTTTCCATATATTCGCCCTCGGTGCTACAAAAAACCAAAGCACCGATTTTCTGAGCAAACACACTGCCAAAGCGCTACCCACCTGGCAACTAATAGTGGACATTGCGGATAATCAGGCAAGAATTCAAGAGGATCGTTCTATCCACTTCAACTGCATCATGACTATTTTCTCACCGCGTGAATAGACATTCTCAGCAACCAGCCCTAAACAACAACCTAAGAAGCAGCTAACTCATACCTGCCACACCGATGAACAAAATGCCCCAATTGGACTAACCACCTATGCGACTCGCTTTTCCCTCCTTTGCCCTCCTGCTCTATATTTTCACCAGCCTGATCTGGTGGCTGCCATGCAGGCCATGGATCAAGATTGCTGCCGCATGCACGCTATTGGCGATCGGCTCGAAATACATCCTCTATGAAAAAATCGGGGGATCCTTTATTGCCCCTACCTTTGCTCCTTCAGAACTCCTGATCTCGAGAGATTTTGCTACGATACCAATTCGTAAAACAGGCGGAGGTCGGTGCCTGGAAACGTCGTTCGCGTTGCGTTCAATTCCTCGAGGAGATGCAGAATCGTTGCACT
>JAQUEZ010000479.1 GCA_028684915.1 Desulfobulbus sp. | reverse complement strand
CCCTGGTTTTTAAAATAATCCTGAGGAATTATCGGGTTGCAATACTCATTCTTCCCGGAACTCAAAGGTCTTTTTGAAGCGGCCCGGCCGTAATGTGAGAACGACAACTCTATTTAGACCTCAAGTTATTCTACGGCATCCTTAGAAATTAAGAGAGACCAATCCTGCTCGTTTTTTGCCTGATTCTCCAAAAATTGCTCTTCCCCTTCCTCCTGCTCCCCCGATGGAGCTGCCATATTCAAGACGATGATTCTCAAAAAATGTTGCCTTGATTGTTCCAGCATAACGATAAATTCCATGCGCCTTGCAGGATCAGGCAAAAATCCGACAGGATTGATCTACCAGGTCTCGGGCGCCTTGCATTAGTGTAGTGGACATCGGTTCACCAACCATCGCACAAGAAATCTGGTCGACATAAGGCAGGTTTTCGGGGTGGTGGGTCCTCGCCAATGCGCGACACAAGCAACAAGGAGAACACAATGCAACAACGTAGACTTGGAAACAGTGACTTGCATCTTTCAGAAATCGGCCTGGGCTGCATGGGGATGAGCTTCGGCTACGGCCCATCTGCAGAAAAATCCGAAATGATGCAACTTATTCGTAAAGCCGTGGAGAGTGGTGTCACTTTTTTCGATACAGCCGAAGTGTATGGCCCCTTTACCAATGAAGAGCTCCTCGGCGAGGCGCTTGCCCCATTCAAGGGGCAGGTGGTTATTGCCACCAAATTCGGCATCAAGATTGAAGGCGGCAGCAAGCAAATACTGGAGAGCAAGCCTGAAACGATCAGGCGATCAGTGGAAGGCTCTCTCAAACGCCTGCAGGTGGAGGTGATCGATCTGTACTACCAGCATCGTGTTGATCCTGATGTGGCCATCGAGGAAGTCGCGGGAACCATCCAGGAACTGATCAAAGAGGGCAAGGTCAGAACGTGGGGGCTTTCCGAAGCTGGTGTGCAGACCATTCGGCGTGCCCACGCAGTCCAGCCACTGGCTGCCATTCAAAGTGAATATTCGATGATGTGGCGCCAGCCCGAAGAAGAACTATTGCCCGCACTGGAGGAACTCGGGATCGGTTTTGTTCCCTTTAGCCCCCTGGGAAAAGGATTTCTGACCGGAAGATTTGACAAGCATTCAACCTTCGACAGTTCGGATTTTCGCAGCATTGTCCCACGATTTTCTGCAGAAAATCTTGCGGCAAACCAGGTGTTGGTCGACCTGGTTCAACGGATGGCAGAGGCAAAAAACGCTACTCCTGCGCAAATAGCCCTGGCTTGGGTCCTGGCGCAAAAGCCTTGGATTGTTCCCATACCAGGTACTCGCAAACTCCACCGCCTGGAGGAGAACCTTGGCGCCGCCACCATCGAACTGACCGCACCGGAATTGCACGAGTTGCATTCCGCCCTCGCCGCTATCGAGATATCCGGCGAGCGCTATCCGGCGGAGTATGCAAAAAGAGTCAATAAATAAATGAAATACAGGATGCTATCAAGGTGAAGACATGCGTGATGCTATAGATGAAAAAATCGTTACCATAACAGGGGCCAGCGTTGTCTTGGCAGCCCGCCCCAACGAAATCCTTTTCCGGCCCACAGCACAGGAGCTGTAAGTGGCCACCTCAATCTCGATAAAATCGGCTAAAGCCAGCACCATGGCCGAACCCATATCCATCAAACCGGGTTGGTATGTTCTTGCAGTGCTGAGCATGCTGATGGGCTTTGCCTCGATTTCCACCGATTTGTATTTGCCGGCCATGCCGCTTATGGCCCAGTCACTGGGGGCGGATACGGGGATAATCGAGCTGACTATTTCCGGCTACCTCATTGGTTTTAGCCTTGGCCAGCTGTTGTGGGGGCCAATCAGCGACCGCTATGGACGTCGGCCGTCAGTGGCTGCCGGGTTGGTGTTGTTCGTGATCGGTTCGGCGGGCTGTGCGCTGGCCACCAGTGCCCAACTCTTGATTGCATGGCGAGTCGTCCAAGCTGTGGGAGCATGTGCCGGCGTGGCCCTGTCGCGTGCCATGGTGCGTGATCTCTATCAAGGCAATCGTGCCGCGCAGATGCTCTCCACCCTGATCACCGTGATGGCCATCGCGCCACTCATCGGGCCAACGGTTGGCGGGCAGATTGCCGCCCTGGCAGGCTGGCGGGCCATCTTTTGGGTCCTGGTAGGCGTCGGCCTGGTCACCCTTTTATCCCTCATGACGATCCCGGAAACCTTGCCTACCGCCAGTCGCAACCAGGAGCATCTTGGCCGGGCAATGCTTCGTTACCTCACCCTGCTCAAAAATCGACGTCTGCTTGGGTATGTGGGAACCGGCGCCTTCCTCTATGCGGGTATGTACGCCTACATAGCGGGAACGCCCTTTGCCTACATCAGCTACTACCACGTTCCGGCACAAAAATATGGCTTGCTGTTTGCCGTGGGCATTGTCGGCATCATGTTTGCCAACATGCTCAATGCACGACTGGTTCTGCGCCATGGTTACGACCGGGTGTTATTGGCCGGCTGTTATGCCTGCGCCTTTTCCGCACTCGTTACCGTTTTCGCGGCCGGCAGCGACTGGGGAGGGCTTTGGGGCTTGGCGGTTCCGCTGTTCATCTTTGCCTCGACCACCGGTCTTATCGTGGCCAACTCCATCACTGGAGCGATGGCTCTCTTCCCTGAACGCGCGGGAGCTGTCTCCGCACTGACAGGCGCCTTGCAATACGGCAGCGGTATCCTTGGTTCTGGGCTCGTCGGCCTCTTCGCGGACAATACCCCCTGGCCCATGGGGTGGGTCATAGGAGTTTGCGGGATTGGCTGCCTTGTATCCACCCTGCTGCTTCTCCCCACCAGGAGCGGTGGAAACTGAAGATACGTCCACTTTTAAACAATTGCGCAGCTCAATGCGCGTTAGAGGAGTCAGAACATGGAAAATATTGTGTTGAATAACGGGGTAGAAATACCTGCCCTTGGTTTTGGCGTCTTTCAGATTGCTGACCACAAAGAATGTGAACAAACTGTTCTGCAGGCCCTGGAAACAGGATATCGCCTGATCGATACGGCTGCCGCCTATTTTAATGAAGAGGCGGTTGGCAGTGCCATCAAACAGAGCGGAATCCCCCGGCAAGAGCTCTTTGTCACCACCAAATTATGGATTCAGGATGCGGGCTACGAAAACACCCTGCGTGCCTTTGAAAAATCGCTTGCCAAGCTGCAACTGGATTACCTGGATCTGTATCTCATCCACCAGCCCTTTGGCGATGTGTATGGCGCCTGGCGAGCAATGGAAGCGTTATACCGGCAGGGCAGCATCAAAGCCATTGGCGTGAGCAATTTTCACCCGGACCGGGTGATCGATCTCGTGATGCATCATGAAGTGG
>JAQUEZ010000157.1 GCA_028684915.1 Desulfobulbus sp. | reverse complement strand
CGCGAACGGCTTTCCACAATTCACCGGTCATGCTTGAGCGCTATCTGCCGCTGCGGAATGGCGCCTACATCAATTTGCGCAATCATAGAAAACTTCTGATTGTCGATGGCCGGGAAGCGTTCACCGGTGGGATGAATATCCGCAGCTGCCATCTGCAAACGTTTGCATCGCCGACTGACTCTGTTTGTGACGTTCATTTCAGTGTCACCGGCCCGGTCGTTGCGGACCTGCAGAGGACGTTCCTGGGGGACTGGTATTTTGTTTCCGGGGAAAAGCTGGAGAATCCCCGCTTCTTTCCGGTGATCCAAACGACCGGGAATGGTTTGGCCTGCTGCATTGCCGATGGTCCGGACAGGGAGTTTCGCAAGATTGAGCAGATTATCATGGGGGCGCTCTCCTGTGCAAAGGAGCAGGTCTGCATCATGACCCCCTATTTTATCCCTGACCGCGAAATGATTTCAGCACTCATTACGGCGGCACTCAGAGGGGTTGATGTCCGGGTGGTTCTCCCCGGCTGCAACAATCTACCCTTTGTTCACTGGGCCAGCCGCTCAATGCTGTGGGAGCTTCTCGCCTATGGCATCAAGGTTTATTATCAGCCGCCTCCCTTTGTCCATACCAAACTGTTGCTGGTTGATAATATCTGGTCACTGGTCGGCTCTGCCAATCTTGACCCGCGCAGCCTGAGGTTGAATTTCGAACTGAACCTGAGCGTGTTTGATGCAGAGCTCTCTGCCACCATAGGTCGTCATTTTGAGCGGGCTTATGAGAATGCCCACGAGGTGACTTTTCAGGAGGTCGAGGGATACTCCATACCTGTCAAACTAAGGGATAATTTTGCCCGGCTTTTTTCGCCGTACCTCTAGTGTGTCGTATATCGATGAACCGGGCACATCGTCCCTGTGTGATGGTCTCAAACAAATTTCGATGAAAATCACCAAAAAAGCTACAAATCGTATCGACTTGCCCAGTCCTCTGAACTATCAGGCAGAGGTTATTCCTTTGATATGTGGCCCTAGTTGAAATGGTGCACAGCCTTGACAACGTTTGTTGAATGAGTAGGATGAGCATGGACGGTCTTGCCGATCTGGCCCAAGGTCAGGCGATTTTCCACAGCCAAGGCCATCTCGTGGATCATCTCTGTTGCCGCTTCACCAATGATGATCGCACCGGCGATCACCATAGTTTCCTCCTCGATGAACAGCTTTACAAACGCTGGAGCAACCTTGTCGACCACCGAACGTCCATTTGGAACCTGGGGCATGGTGAAGGTCCTTACCCCGACTGCCGCTTCACTGATTCCCACGGCAGCTACTTCGGGATGACTGAAGGCAACCCGCGGTACGGCTGATTCCTCAAGGGGGATGTTGGCTCCTTGCGCCATGTTAATCGCTAGCACTTGGCCTTCTTTTTCGGCTGCATGGGCCAGCATCAGACCTCCGATGGCATCACCCACTGCGTAGATATGGGGAACGCTGGTCTGCATGAACTGATTTACGCTGACTGCACCACCCTCAGTCTTTACCCCGGCAGCTTCCAGGTTCAGCCCGGCAATGTTCGGTTTGCGACCGACGCCGATCAGAACTTTATCGGCCGTAGCGGTTGCGTCGATGCCCTTGTATTTAACCTTGACTTGTCCGTTTTCGACCGTCACCTGCTCAATCATCGTTCCGGTTTTCACTTTGATTCCCTGATTCTCGAAAGATGCCTGTAGCGCTTTGCCTGCCTCTTGATCTTCGCGAGGGAGCAGTGTTTCCAACGCTTCCACCAATACCACTTCACTACCAAAAGAATGGTAGAGAGTGGCGAATTCGCAGCCGATGGCGCCGCCGCCGACGATCAGCAGTTTTTCCGGCAACACGGTATTTTTCAGCATCTGGTCGCTCGACAGGACCTGCTGTCCGTCAAATGGAGCAAATGGCAGCTCGACCGATTCCGACCCGGTCGCGATGATAATCTGCTCGCCGCGAATCAATTCAGTGCTACCGTCTGCGTTGTCGATCAGGATTTCGTGAGCTGACTGGAACGACCCTTTGCCACGGAAAGTGGTAACTTGGGTACCACATATCATCCCCTGCACCATTGTTCGTAAATTATCCAGATCTTTATCCATTACCGCACGCAGACGTTTTAAATCGACCGGTGCGACCTGTATATCCAAACCATACTTCTCCGCTTGCTTGGCATCGCGGTGGATCTTAGCCGCTTTGAGTAACGATTTAGTCGGCATGCAGCCACGGTTCAGGCAGACGCCGCCGAAGCTGTCTTGATGTTCCTGAATCAGTGCGACCGATTTGCCCATTTGGTTCAGCATTATTCCTGCGTTCATTCCGCCAGGACCACCGCCAATAACCACAACATCAAAGGTTTGCATTTATCCCTCCTGTCTTCTGTCTAATTTGTCCGACTCAGGACTCTCCAGCGCCTACATGGCACAAGTGAGTATCACTAGTTATTCAAATCTTACTTCAATATATGGGAATAAGGTTGTACCCCTTTGACTGATAACCTATTAATGATATGAAGGTGTTGCCGACGACTCTTACAGCCGGGAGAATGCTCTTGTTGTTAATATTGTACAGGCGTGTGGCTATAGCACAGGCCTCGAATCGGACCCCTTCCTTTGAAAGTTCGGAAATCATCTCATCTGTTTCTAAAAGGTTTTCCTGTTCTTCTGTGGTGAAATTGCCCCTCTCCTTTGAGACAAACCGTACAGATGCCCCGCGGAATGCGACTATAAGATCAGGTTTCACCCGCTGTTTTTTCAGCCCTTCCTGGGTTTCCTTTATAACTTGCAGGTAGAGGGTTAGTTTATCAACCTCTGTTGTGTTTATATCGAAAACCCCTTTTCCTGTTTTGACCCCCAGCAGGGCTCCCCGGTCATCAGGCGGCGCGGCAGCCTGAACTACGGCTTGTGACGTTGCCATAAGGATGGCGGTAAGCGAGATCAGAAAAACTCTTTTCATAAAAACCCCCTTTTTTGAGAACGAACATTCGTTCTGTTTTGCTGACAAAAAAACTATACTGAAATCCCGCGCCATCCGGCCTCAAACAGCTCGTCCAGATAAGAATCTAGAGGTTTGCTGAGTACTCCGTCCCCTGCAAGGTGCAGCAGTCGCATCGCTCCTCCGAACAGGATTGCACTGGCAACTACCGGATCAATAGGGTGGATTTCTCCGCTGGCAATGCCTTCTTCGATGATCTGCTTCATAAGCTCAAACGGTCGTGTTGAGCATATGGGTGGCGCGTCGGGTAGAAATTCCCTGTGTCGCGCATGAAGCACAAAATGTACGGTTAATGGATCTGTCTCGTGCATCGAAAACAGGGCTGAAATGATAGCTCTGCATTTTGCCTTGGCAGTCATATGGGAACCGGAGGCATCCTCCACCATTGATGTCATTCTGCCAAGGAGGTCGTCATAAATGGCACTGGCAATCGATTCCTTACTGTCGAAATGGTGGTATATGGAGCCGATGCTCAGACCTGCAGCATGCCTTATGTCATGAATCGATGAGGCAAAGTACCCCCTCTCCACGAAGAGCCTCAGGGCAGTGGAGAGTATCAGGTCTCTGGTTTTTTGCGGGTCTCTCGCCATATGATACCTCCTTATTAGGAACGAACGCTCGTTTTGTAATTTTATGCACTCGGCAAAAAAAATAGTCAAGGCTTAAATCAGAATGCGTCTCCCTTATTGCCTCTATCATTGCTTGAGGTAGGGTGAGAAAAGTGGACACCATGAAAGTCGGAATCTGGATTCGATTCAATTCCACATTCCGACTTTGAATTAATAATGTCAATCTGCGTCAAACTTTGACTCCCAATCGGCATCCTGATTGCCCCACCCATTAACGTAATATAAATATATTATAAGTGAAAGGTGGGTCAATCTCGCCGCCTATAAGGGGCAAAGACCAAATCCGGTTCACATCATCGGTAGTCTCCTGTTATTGCTTGTCTCGCAAACCAATAATATCGGATGGTTACACTTGACGTTCAACTTTTATTCACAATTGCTTATATATTCAGACTTCTGAATGTACTTTTTCAAGAACCTCCATTTAAATACACTTTTGCCCATTTGCCCATCTGGTCAATGATGGGAAAGATACTTCTCCCCTTATCAGTCAGCGAATACTCAACCTTTGGAGGAACTTGGGGGTAAACTTCCCGGTGTACAAGACCATCGGTTTCCATTTCACGCAGTTGCTGGGTCAGCATCTTGCGGGTGGTGTCGCTAAACTGTCGCTGCAGGTCGGAAAAACGCATTGTTTCGTGCGCTAGGTGCCAGATGATCGATGCTTTCCATTTCCCGCCAACTACCGCCAAGGTAACGTCAATGCCGCACTTGTACTCTTTTTCCCGGTAAACCAATACGTCTCTCGCTGTTTCTTCCTGTCCCATACCAACTCCAGTCTTCATATGTTACTATTTAGCCGTTAAGTACCTTAAAAGGTACTACGTACCAAAAAAGTACGTTATTGACGTTATGATTACTATGCATAAATATAACTCAAACGATTGAAAAAGGGAAGCAGCAATATCAGACAACAGGAGGAAGAATATGAAGGTAGTGGCATTCAATGGCAGTCCCAACAGAGAGGGGAATACCTGGCACGCCCTGAGGTTGGTGACAGCGGAACTGGAGCAGGCAGAGATCGAAACAGAAATCATCCATGTCGGCAACAAGGTGGTCAGAGGCTGCACCGCGTGTGGCATGTGCGTGAAAAACAAAAATGAACAGTGCGTCCTCCCCGGTGACGAGGTCAATGGCTGGATACAGAATATGAAGGGGGCGGACGGGATCATCCTCGGCTCACCGGTTCATTACGCGGCCATGGCAGGGACGATGAAGTCGTTTCTCGACCGGGCCTTCTATGTCACCGGCGTCAATGACGGCATGCTCCGCCACAAGGTCGGTGCCTCGGTGGTGGCGGTGCGGCGCTCCGGCGGACTGCCGACCTTCGACCAACTGAACAACTTCCTCATGTATGCCGAGATGTTGATCCCGACCTCCAATTACTGGAATGTGATTCACGGCAGAAGTCCGGGAGAGGTGACCCAGGACACGGAGGGAGTGCAGATCATGCGAGTGCTTGGGAAGAACATGGCATGGCTGCTGAAACTGGTGGAACACGGCAAGGGTGCGGTTGCCCCGCCGGAAAGGGAGGTGAAAACGTACCTGAACTTTATTCACTGAAGTGGTTCCACGGCCACACTAGGCCGGTTTGGGGCAGGCAGAAGACCTCAAACCAATCATTCTGAAAGGAAAAAATAATGAAAAAAATAGTTACTTTGATAGGACTTATCCTTTTATGCGCAATCGTAATACCTGAATTTGTCTATGCAAAATCGAAGCAAGTCCTAATAGTTGTCACCAGCACCAGTAATACACCTGAGGGTAAACCGACAGGTCTATGGCTGGAGGAGTTTGCTGTCCCCTACCTTAAGCTCAAAGAAGCAGGCTTTGAAGTTACCGTTGCCAGCACCAAAGGCGGTGAAACCCCGCTCGACCCACGTAGCCTGACGGACGGCATCAAAGTGCAACAGTGGAAGCAGGCAGTCTCCGCTCTTAAGAAGACAGCGACACTCACGCAGATTGATTCCAAACAGTTCGACGCCATTTTTCTTCCCGGCGGTCATGGCACCATGTTCGACCTGCCCAACGACCAGAACCTCAAGAGTCTCCTGAACCAGTTTGCCAAGGCGGACAAGGTAATTGCCGCCGTCTGTCATGGACCGGCAGGATTTGTGGGGGCAAAGAGAACAGACGGTTCACCCCTGGTTGCAGGTAAGACCATTACCTCCTTCACCGATGAGGAAGAGGCGGCGGCTGAACTCGGCAAGGAAGTGCCTTTCCTGCTAGAGTCCAAACTCAGGGAAGAGGGAGCGAAATTTGTTACCGGCGCGAAATGGGCTTCCCATGCCGAGGTAGACGGCAAATTAGTCACCGGCCAGAATCCAGCGTCCAGTGAAGCAGTGGCGAACGAAGTCATCAAGGTTTTGAAGTAGAACATATATCAAGGAGAGAACACTAATGTCTAAATTATCAATCGTGGCAATAATCAAAGCAAAGAAGGACTCGGCAGAATGTGTCAAAAGTGAACTCAGCAAACTCGTTGCACCGACAAGGAAAGAAGACGGGTGTATTGAGTACAATCTGCATCGGGACAATGATGTGCCCGAGGTCTTTGCCTTCTGCGAAACATGGGAAAGTTCTGCTCATCTGGAAAACCACTTGAAAAGTGAACATTACCGGAAGTGCAGCAATGCCATAGAGGGCATGGTCGAAGAGAAGTCAGTGCACCAGTTGACGCACATCGCATAACAGCTGGTTTGACAAAACTATAAAACTAAACAGGAGCGTATATCACATGCAGAATTTTACTTTTTATAATCCGACTAAAATCCTTTTCGGCAAGGGGTGCATAGCCGACATCGCCGGGGAAATACCAAAAGAGAGCCGGGTGTTGATCACCTATGGCGGAGGGAGCATCAAGGTTAACGGAGTATTCGATGCAGTCCGAGCGGCGCTGACAGGTCAGACGATTTTCGAATTCTCCGGTATTGAGCCGAATCCTACCTATGAAACGCTTATGGATGCGGTTTCGCTGGTCAAAAAGGAAAAAATTGATTTCCTACTTGCCGTTGGCGGGGGCTCCGTCATTGACGGCACCAAGTTTATAGCGGCAGCGGCATGTTTCGACGGCGACCCTTGGGATATCCTTGCCAGGGGAGCGGCGGTGACACATGCTCTGCCGCTGGCATCGGTACTGACTCTGCCGGCCACCGGTTCGGAGATGAATTGCGGCTCGGTCATAACCCGGAAGTCCATCAAGGCTAAACTCCATTTTATCAACCCACTGGTCTACCCCAGGTTTTCGGCACTGGATCCGACCACGACCTACACCCTGCCTGTGTCCCAGATCAGCAATGGTGTCATCGATGCGTTCGTCCATGTCATGGAGCAGTATCTGACCTACCCGGTTGAGGCTAAAGTACAGGACCGTTTTGCCGAAGGACTGCTGCTGACGTTAATCGAAGAAGGCCCACGGGCACTGCAAGACCCGACCAATTATGAGACACGAGCAAATATCATGTGGAGCGCCACCCTGGCGCTGAACGGACTGATCGGTGCAGGAGTACCCCAGGATTGGGCAACCCATATGATCGGTCACGAAATCACAGTTCTCCATGGTCTTGACCACGCACAGTCCCTGGCAATCGTATTTCCGGCTATGATGGAAGTACAGCGCCAGCAGAAGAGCGCTAAGTTGCTGCAATACGCCGAGCGTGTATGGGGAATTGCAGCAGGATCGACCGAAGAGCGCATCAGCGCTGCCATTGAAAAGACACGCAGTTTTTTCGCTACAATGCAGGTTAAATCTCGCATGAGTGAATATGGCATCGGCGGCGAGGATGTTGAAAAGATTATTGAACAACTGGAGCAGCACGGCATGACAGCTCTGGGTGAACGGGGTGACGTCACACTGGATGTGAGCCGCAATGTGCTGAAATTAATTCTTTAATCTCTGTAGGTAAATCCCCCTCCACTTGGGGCGATTCAGGCATTAACTAAGGTTGCAGATACCCCGCTGTTTGCAGCGGGGTGATTCATTTTTTCCACAGCAATTTGGATTTTGCACGTCACTATTGCTATTTCGGCAGGAGGATCTCATGCGTGACATCAAAGTGGACTAGGGAAAATGTAAACATGACGGCATCTGTACAGCAGTATGCCCGATGAGCATAATTGGAATGAAGGACGGGTCGCTGCCGATGCTGACCTCGGGGCTTGAAAATCTTTGTATTTCATGCGGTCATCGCGTGACGGTTTGTCCGCACGGAGCACTGTCCCTGGATGATATGAAGGTGGCGGATTGCCCTCCCGTCAGAGCGGAACTGGAGCTCGGCAGTGAACAGGTGGAACATTTCTTCCGTTCACGTCGCTCGATTCGGACCTACAGCCCTAAAGAGATGGAACGGGAGAAGCTGTCCCGACTGATTAGCATAGCCCAGTATGCACCGTCTGGTACCAACAGTCAGCAAGTACAGTGGCTATCGAAGCCATAATAAACACGTCATGCCAGTTATTATGAACTTCTCTAATTGGAGCGGCGCATTCTTTTTGAGGAGAAAAAGAAAATGAGAAGATTGTTTGACAAAACGCAAATCAAACAGATGCCCATGAAAAACCGACTGATACGCAGTGCGACCTGGGAGAATATGGCGGATTCCAGAGGAGGCATGACCGACCGATTGTTTCAGGTGTACGAAGATTTGGCAAAGGGGGGGGTAGGAGCCATCATTACCGGATACGCTTTTGTGACTCGAGATGAACAGCCTAACCCCGGCATGATGGGAATTTATGACGATACCTTTATCGAAGAGTATACGCCTTTGACAGAGGCGGTGCATCGACATGGCAGCCGCATCATATTGCAAATCTCTTACGGCGGGAGTCAAACCACTTATCGCACAGAAAAACGCCTCATTTTGGGACCGTCGGCCATTCCGGAAAAGGGGACCAAGGTTGTACCCAAGGAAATGGACCATGAGGAAATCAGATGTTTGGTGCGGTACTTCGGAGCTGCGGCAGTCAGGGCTAAGGCCGCTGGCTTTGACGGGGTGCAGATACATGGTGCTCACGGCTATCTGCTCGGGCAATTCCTCAGTCCTCTTCACAACATAAGAACAGATGAATATGGGGGTCCAATTGAAAACAGGGCTCGGATTTTTTTTGAGGTTTACGAAGAAATCCGGCGCAAAGTCGGTGAGGACTTCCCCCTTTTCATCAAGATTAATTCGGAAGATTTCGTTGAAGGCGGAGCGTCTTTTGCTGATTGCCGTTATATCTGTATGGGATTGGCGAAACGAGGGATTGACGCTATTGAAATTAGTGGTGGGACCATCTCCGCTGGCGATTTGGGTCCTGGAAGATCAAAAATTACGACTGCTGATAAGGAAGCCTATTTTTCAGGAGCTGCGGCACTGATTGCAGAGGACGTTGATGTTCCGGTGATCCTGGTCGGTGGCCTTCGTTCTCCTGAGGTCATGGAGAGGCTTCTGAGGGAGACCAAGATCACTTACTTCTCCCTATCCCGTCCATTCCTGACAGAGCCTGATCTGGTTAGTCGTTGGTCTACAGGGGATCGCCAGCGGGCCAAGTGTATTTCTTGTAACCAATGCAGGAGCCAGTCTGGAAACGGCTGCGCGATTCGGGAACGCTTGCTCAAGACTGAAAACCGTGTTGAAGGTTTGGCATGAATTACGTGTTTCTACTGAAAGAGGAAAATAAATGGGGATAATCACGATTGATCACAAGCAGTGCCGGAAGGATGGCCTTTGTATGGCCGTTTGTCCTATGGATCTTATTCAGGAGGATAGCCGCGGCTTTCCTGAAATGGGTGTCGAGGCAGAAGCGACCTGCCTGCGTTGCGGCCATTGTCAGGCCATTTGCCCCCACGGCGCGTTGACGATTGTTGACGGGTTTCCAGCGGAACAAGGACTGGTCGACACCACACTAACAATGAATTGGGAAGCTATTGAGAATTTGGTAAAAGGCCGACGTTCTATTCGCAGATATAGAAATGATCAAGTTCCTCATGCAACCCTAGACCGGTTGTTGGATATGGTTCGCTGGGCCCCGACCGCGCGCAATGGGCAGCCGGTTTACTGGACCGTAGTCAAAGACAAGCAAAAGGTTCAGAGATTAGCAAGCATGGTTGTTGACTGGTTGCGAGGGAAGAATGTCTATCCAGGTTTGGTCACCGCCTGGGATAAGGACCGCGATTTGATATTGCGCGATGCCCCCCACCTGGTCATTGCCCATGCTTCTGCACAAGCTATTTCACCGGCAATCGACTGCGCCATTGCCGTGACAACTCTTGAACTCGCCGCCAGCGCTGTAGGGATTGGGGCCTGTTGGGCAGGTATTTTTATGGCAGCTGCCAATGATTACCCACCGCTGGTCGAGATGCTTCAACTGCCCAAGGGGCACAATGTGTACGGGGCCTTGATGATGGGATACCCCCAAATCCGTTATAAATCTATCCCACGTCGGAGAGAAGCCGAGATCAGGTGGCTTTGACGGTATTAATTGTCGGGTCTATTTTCTGTTTTAGCTTCAAATAATAAAAAACCGCTTTTGCTGAAAATCAGCATCAGCACAACCTGTGAAAGAAGGGACAACTAACAATGTTTAAATTTGACTTTCAAAACCCAACTAAAATCCTGTTTGGCGAGGGGCGTATCGGCGATATTTCTACGGAGATTCCCAAGCACCATCGAGTGTTGGTTACCTATGGTGGTGGAAGTATTAAAAAGAATGGCGTCCTAGATCAGGTCAAAGCGACATTGGACGGATATTCGTTGTTCGAGTTTGGTGGCATCGAACCCAATCCAAGTTATGAAACGCTTATGGACGCTGTTCAATTAGTTAAAAAGGAGAAGATCGACTTCTTGCTCGCAGTGGGCGGTGGGTCGGTGATCGACGGCACCAAATTTATAGCAGCTGCGGTGAACTTTCAAGGTGATCCATGGGATATTCTGGCTAAAGGATCTACAGTTGAGAGCTCCTTGCCGTTTGGAAGTGTTCTCACTCTGCCTGCGACCGGGTCTGAGATGAATAATGGAGCGGTAGTTACCCGCCGCTCTCTCCAAACCAAGTTACCGTTTTCCAGCCCTCTCGTGTATCCACAATTTTCAGTGCTTGACCCGACCACGACCTACACGCTGCCAGCTGTTCAGATCAGTAATGGCGTGGTTGACGCATTCATTCATGTGATCGAACAGTATCTGACCTATCCGGTGAACGCCAAGGTGCAGGATCGCTTTGCCGAAGGGTTGCTGTTGTCGTTGATCGAAGAGGGCCCTAGCGCTCTGAAAGATCCGCACAATTATGCCGTTCGGGCCAATATCATGTGGTGCGCCACCATGGCCCTCAATGGCCTGATCGGGGCAGGGGTTCCGCAAGACTGGGCGACACATATGATCGGCCACGAAATTACGGCGCTGCACGGTCTCGACCATGCGCAAACTCTGGCGATCGTGCTGCCTGCGCTCTTGACCGTTAAAAAGGCCGAAAAAGGGGACAAGCTCCTACAATACGCTGAGCGGGTCTGGGGACTCACCAAAGGGGACGATGCCGAGCGGATCGATGCAGCTATCGAAAAGACACGGGCTTTTTTCGAGCTGATGCAGGTGAAGACCCATCTGAGTGATTACGGAATTACTAAAGATAGCATTCCCAAACTGGTCGCCCAACTGGAGCAACACGGCATGGTAAAGTTAGGCGAGAAGAAAGATGTCACTCCAGATGTCAGCAAAAAAATTCTGGAATTGAGCCTCTGAAGCAGAGGGGCTGTTATTCGCCCACAAAAATACAGGTTGGACCTTTTTAGACCTTATTGAGGAGATACTTTTCATGTCAAAAAAACAAACGATTAATCGCAAAATTGTTCTGAACTCGCGTCCCATCGGAGCTCCGACCCCTGATAACTTCCGTCTTGAAGAAAGCGCCAAGCCGGTTCCCGTCTCCGGACAGATCCTGTTACGCACCCTCTACCTGTCGCTTGATCCGTACATGCGTGGACGCATGAGCGATGCACAATCCTATGCCCCGCCAGTGGAGGTTGGTTCCGAGATGATAGGTGGTACCGTTGCCCGCGTCGAAAGCTCCCTTCATCCGGATTATCAAGCTGGCGACCTGGTGCTCGGTTTCAATGGCTGGCAGGATTTTGCCGTATCTGACGGCACCGGACTCACCAAGTTGGATTCCGGCATACCACATGCCTCTCTGGCCCTCGGCGCTCTTGGTATGCCCGGCTTTACCGCTTATATGGGCTTACTGGACATCGGCCAACCCAAAGCCGGGGAAACGGTGGTGGTCGCGGCAGCCAGTGGGGCCGTCGGCTCGGTGGTCGGCCAGATCGCCAAGCTCAAAGGTTGCCGCGTGGTCGGGGTTGCTGGTGGGGCAGAAAAGGGCCGTTGGGTGGTTGATGAGTTAGGCTTTGATGCCTGCATCGATCACCACAGCACCGATTTCAATCAACAATTAGCCACGGCCTGTCCCAAGGGGATCGACGTTTACTTTGAGAATGTCGGTGGCAAGGTGTTCGACGCCGTCCTTCCCCTGCTGAATCCGGCTGCTCGTATTCCAGTGTGCGGGCTGATCGCCCACTACAACGATACCGCACTGCCAACCGGGCCAGATCGTCTGGGTCTGTTGACCCGCACGCTACTGACCAAGCGGATCAAGATGCAGGGGTTCATCATCTTTGACGATTACGGCCATCGCTATGGTGAGTTTTTTAAACAGATGAGTACCTGGCTCAAGGAGGGAAAAATCATCTTCCGCGAAGACATGGTTGACGGACTGGAGAACGCCCCACAAGCCTTCATCGGCCTCCTCGAAGGGAAGAACTTCGGCAAACTAATCGTTCGCGTCACCAACGATTAATCCCCCCACAGACAATAGGAGTTAACATGAAAATATTGATGGTACTGACCTCACACGACAAACTCGGCAATACCGGCGAAAAAACCGGTTTCTGGCTGGAGGAATTTGCTTCCCCCTACTATGTTTTCAAAGATGCAGGGGCGGAGGTTACTCTCGCGTCACCACTCGGCGGCCAACCTCCGCTCGACCCCAAGAGCGATGCTCCGGATTTCCAGACCGAAGCGACCCGTCGTTTCAAGGCCGACAGCGCTGCACAAAACGTTTTGTCCAGCACGCTTAAGTTGGCTGAAGTTTCCGCCGCTGATTTTGACGCCGTATTTTACCCTGGCGGACACGGGCCCCTGTGGGATCTTGCCGAAAATCCCTCTTCCATTGCCCTGATTGAAGCGATGTTTGCTGCGGGGAAACCGGTTGCCACCGTATGTCACGCCCCTGGCGTGCTGCGACATCCTAAAACTCCAAACGGGACCTCTGTGGTTCAGGGAAAATCCGTCACCGGTTTCACCAACAGCGAGGAAGAGGCCGTCGGACTGACCGAGATCGTTCCCTTTTTGGTCGAGGATATGCTTAAGGAGAACGGCGGAAAATACTCAAAAGCGGAAGACTGGCATCCCCATGTTGTAACCGATGGCCTGCTGATTACAGGCCAGAATCCCGCATCATCTGAACCAGCAGCCAAGGCATTACTGGAAAAGTTGTCCTGATCCAACCGCCTAGCAAACGAAGTAAAAGTTAGCATCCATAAGACACAAAATGGCCGCCTGGAAACAGGCGGCCATTTCTTATTTGTCACAACTTACAGGACAAAATAAGCGTCGCCGTATACGACATACTGAAGATTAGCGTTAATCGGATAATTTATTAGTCTACCCCAAGAGCTTTGTTTAATCTGTTTTATCCGTTCCATCCGTGAAATACGTGTGCAAGGTTTTGACCTGGCTTGTCTAAGATGTTCTTCAGCAACTTTGTGGAAGGGATTTCTTTGTCCCTCACGTTCCAAGCCTCACGTCAGTATGCGACCACCATCGGACGCCACAAACCGGTCGACCGTATCCAGCACAGGCGCCAAACCGCGCAACGGCCAGGACATCGCACCGATCAAGGTGGTATGACTGGTTTTGTCGAAATATACTTCCGTCACCGCCACACCGGCTGCGCGCAGCCTGAGGCTGAATTTCGAACTGAACCTGAGCGTGTTTGACGCAGAACTCTCTGCCACCATAAGCCGTCATTTTGAGCGGGCATATGAGAACTCCCACGAGGTGACTTTTCAGGAGATCGAGGGATACTCCATGCCTGTCAAGCTTCGTGACAATTTTGCCCGGCTCTTTTCCCCTTACCTCTAGTTTGTAGCGTAAATTTCGCTTCAGACCCCCAGATAACTCTTCCAGCCGCCGTATTCCGTAATCTCGGGCGCATTCTCCACCGCCGCCGGTTCCACCAGAAAACAGGTCACCTGACTACCATCATCCAGTTCGACCTTTCCCAGTCCAAGTGGTGCGGGGATGGCGGCCAGGAAGCGTCCCAGCCCGGCGGCGGGCAGTTCCCAGATTTCCAGTTCGATCGCCGCGCCGCCGTCAGGGCTGCGCAGCATACCCGGTTTAGGAGGTGTGCTCTCCAGGGCGAAGAGCCGGTAGCAGGGGGCGGTACGGGCTTCACGGACGAAGCGTCCCCCCAGTTCCAGCAGTTGGCGGTTGAGCGGGAGGCCGCGCAGATGGGCGCCGCAGACCGCCACCTGC
>JAQUEZ010000156.1 GCA_028684915.1 Desulfobulbus sp. | reverse complement strand
CTGTAATTGAAGTTAATTCTCTTAAATGTGGTGTGCTAATTTATTTGATTGATAAAAACTAAAAAAGGCCAAGCATCGGAATGCTTGGCCTTAAATATTTAAGTGGTGCCCAGGGACGGAATCGAGCCGGGCACTACGTCACTTACAACTCACTGATAATACTGGAGTTTAACCAAGAGAGTCACCTTCGAACCCATGCAGTCGGTGTACCTAGGGTGTACCTAATGCGTACCTAAGGTGTACTTGCCACAAAGCCTAAGCGGCTTGACGAAATATGTACAGTGAAAAATTCCCGTTTGTGTCGATGGTTCGATTCCGATAACGCCTCGACAGTATCCGCCGATGACCCAGATGTTCCTGGGTCGATTCCAATCAGACCTCCAATAGAAGCTTATGCGCCGAGCACGATGACGGCTCCTTCGAGCACTGAGTGTATCCGTCGTCGGATATCCGGGAAAAGATTTTTCATCTTGGCAGCTGCGCAATAAAATAACCCATGTATTATTTTGTTGTTTGCATATAATAACTTTTAGATTATATTTATTGAGATTGTAAATAATGCAGAGGTTATTATGAAACCAGCTCATAAAAGGATAATTGTCGAGCAACTGGACAAGACACTTTCCCGCTTCAAAAATGTACAAGACGTATCTCCACCGCCAAAGGGGTGGATTCGCGCTATCCGTGAGGCATTGGGAATGACCGGAAAGCAGTTGGCGGAACGTCTGAACGTCCGACAGCCTCGCATCCCGATTTTGGAAAAAGACGAAATATCCGGTGCCGTATCAATAAAGACCATGCGACAGGCTGCCGAAGCCCTTGACTGCATTTTTGTCTATGCGTTAGTGCCACGCTCTACACTGGAGAATACCATTAGAGAGCAAGTCCGGCAGATCGCCATCGAACGGATGAAGCGCACGACCCACACGATGATACTTGAAGATCAGCAGCTTCAAGAACCGGAACGTCAGAAAATGCTGCAATCGATGATAGATGATCTTGTGCGGGAGATGCCGAAAGACCTTTGGAGTGCGAAATCATGAATTTTGATTATCCGGAAGGCGCAACGCCGCTTGATGCAGACGAAGCGGCGGGATTGTTGCTCACCCATATCACGAATCGTTCTGAACTGGACCGCTGGGAACAGGAAAATATTGCCGAGGCTGAAGCTGCTGTCTTCAGGCGTAAGCAGAAAGATGTACTAACCGAAACGTATATCAAGCGGCTCCATAAAAAAATGTTCGGCAACGTCTGGCGATGGGCTGGTAATTTCCGCTCTACCGCTAAGAACATCGGCGTTCCAGCCTGGCAGATTGCTATTGAATTACGAAATCTGTGCGCAGATTGCGCGGTATGGATCGAGCACGGCACTTTTTCGCCGGATGAAATTGGCGTGCGGTTCCATCACCGACTTACGGCAATTCATCCCTTCCCCAACGGTAACGGTCGCCATGCGCGCTTGATGACCGACATTGTTCTTGTTCATCTCCTGAACCAGAAACACTTCACATGGGGGAGCGGCAATCTGGTCAATGTCGGTGATTGTCGATTGCACTATATTAATGCGCTTCGTGATGCTGACCGCCATGATTATGAACCGTTACTGGGGTTTGTTCGGTCGTAACTAGATGCCGGAAATTCTAGTCGTATAATCCGCATAACAGCTCTAATGAAGAGGGTTTGCGGTGGCTATTTGGCATGAATCCTGATATGAATATGCAGTTTTCGAATCCAGTTAACTCGTGAGAAATAATGACTAAATTTCAAGAAACCGAAGCTATTTATTTGTTGAGGGGTAAATGAAATTCACAGAAGACACAAGAGTTAAAATCCCCTGCATCCTGCATCTGATCAGGCTCGGCTATCAGTATCTCTCACTCAAAAATGCCACATGGGATGATGAGAACAATATTTTCCCAGAGTTATTCCTTCCGGCTATTAAAAAGATAAACCCTGGCATTGAAGCTGAGGATATCCAGCGATTGCTGGCCGACGTCAAACTGTTGCTGGACAACGAGGATTTGGGCAAGGCCTTTTATGAAAGGCTTACCGAGCGTTCCGGTGTCAGGCTGGTTGATTTTACCGACTTTTCCAACAACAGCTTCCACGTTGTCACCGAGCTGACCTGCAAGAATGGGGATGATGAGTTTAGACCGGATATTACCCTGCTCATCAACGGCATGCCGCTGGTCTTCATTGAGGTCAAAAAGCCCAACAACCGGGAAGGTGTCCTGGCTGAGCGCAACCGCATTATCACGCGCTGCCGTAATCCCCGCTTCCGCCGCTTTATCAATATCACCCAGTTGATGGTCTTCTCCAACAACATGGAGTATGACGACGGTTCGCCGCACCCTATCGAGGGAGCCTTTTACGCCAGCCCTTCCTATGACGCGCCGGTTTTCAACTATTTCCGCGAAGAGGAAAAGCTGAACCTGGCCGACCTGCTGGCAGATGAGGATGATGCCGTTGAAAATGAAGTGCTCACCGACAATAACCTGAACATCATCAAGCACAGTCCGGAGTTTCTCAGCAACAAATCGCCGGTCTCTCCAACCAACCGGCTCTGCACTTCGCTGTTCAGTCATGATCGCCTGTCGTTTCTTCTGCAATACGCTTTGGCCTATGTGAACGAGTCCGATGGTCTGCACAAACATGTCATGCGCTATCCCCAACTCTTTGCCACCAAAGCGATTGAAAAGGAACTCAACAAGGGCATCCGCAAAGGGATTATCTGGCACACCCAGGGGAGCGGCAAAACCGCGCTGGCCTATTACAATGTGCGCTTTTTGACCGATTATTTTCAGCGTTGCTCCATCATTCCCAAGTTTTATTTCATCGTGGATCGCATCGATCTGCTGATTCAGGCGCAGCGGGAGTTTTCCTGTCGTGGTCTGACGGTGCATACCATAGATTCGCGCGAGGCATTTGCCCGTGACATCAAAGCAACCAAGGCGCTTCATAATCACTCCGGCAAAGCGGAGATCACGGTGGTCAATATTCAGAAGTTTGACGATGACCCGACCGTGATACAGACAGAAGATTACGATATCACCATCCAGCGGGTTTATTTCCTGGATGAGGTTCACCGCAGCTATAACCCGAAGGGGAGCTTTCTTGCCAACCTCAGCCAGTCGGATCAGAACGCCATCAAGATCGGCCTCACCGGTACACCGCTACTGGGGGATGACTACAACTCCCGTGCCCTGTTCGGCAACTACATCCACAAGTATTATTACAATGCTTCTATTGCCGACGGCTATACTCTGCGCCTGATCCGTGAAGAAATCGCCACCAATTACAAGCTATCACTACAGGAGGCGTTGGCGGCGGTAGAACTACAGCAAGGCGATATCGACAGAAAGCTGATCTACGCCCATCCACGCTTTGTCGAACCGATGCTTGAATATATCCTCACTGATTTTGAAAAAAGCCGGGGAGCGCTCAATGACTCCGGCATTGGTGGCATGGTGATCTGCGACAGTGCCGAGCAGGCAAAGCAGATGTTCGATATTTTTCAACGCCGCTCTACGTCATCGATTGTTCAGTCAACGCCATGCGTCAGTGATGATTATTATGACGATCTGCCACTGGCCGCCGATCCGTCACCTGTCTTTGCAGCAATGCCTACGCAGGGCAACAAGATACGCAACGCCGCACTGATCCTGCATGATATCGGCAGCAAAGAAGAGCGCAAAGAGTGGGTGGAGGATTTCAAGGCCGGTAAGATCGACTTGCTGTTTGTCTTCAACATGCTGCTCACCGGCTTTGACGCCAAACGTTTGAAAAAGCTCTACCTGGGGCGAGTCATCCGCAAGCACAACCTGCTTCAGGCGCTAACCCGCGTAAACCGTCCCTATAAAGATTTTCGTTATGGCTACGTGGTCGATTTCGCCGATATCCGCAAAGAATTCGACGAAACCAACCGGCGCTATTTCGAGGAGCTTCAAGGAGAACTGGGCGACGAGATCGAGCACTATTCCCATCTGTTCAAGTCTGCCGAAGAGATTGCCCAGGAGATCGAACAGATCAAGGATATTCTGTTCCGTTTTGACATCGAAAACGCCGAGGTTTTTTCGCAACAGATCAGCCAGATTCAGGATCGCGCCACAGTGCTGGCTCTCAAAAAGGCCCTGGCCGATGCCCGCAGCCTCTACAACCTGATCCGCCTGCAAGGCGATTATGAATTATTGCACCAACTTGATTTCCAGAAGATCAACCAGCTTTACCGCGAAACCAGCAATCACCTTGACCTGCTGAACTTGAAAGAGAGTATCGAAAACAGCGCTGACACCACCAACCTGCTCAATATCGCCCTTGAGGATGTACTGTTTCTGTTTACCAAGATCAGGGAAGAGGAACTGGTGCTGGCCGACAAGCTGAAGAATACCCTGCGCCAGACCCGCGAGGCGCTGGCTGACAACTTTGACCAGCAAGACCCCAAATTTATCAGCCTCAAGGAAGAGTTGGAGCGGTTGTTCAAAAAGAAGAAACTGAACGAAGTAACCCAGGAAGATATGAACGCCAACATCGGCGCACTCAACGCGATCCACGAGCAGGTCAAGGAGCTGAACCGCCAGAACAACCAGCTTCGCGCCAAGTATCTCGGCGACTTCAAATATACCCGCATCCACAAGCGGCTGCTGGAACAGCATCTGCTATCGGAATCCGAACGCCGCATCTTCGAGGCGCTTACCGGCGTCAAACAGCAGGCTGACAGCCAGGTACTGCAAAATACCCAACTGCTGGCCAACGAAAGCTATTTTGAACGGATGATGATGCCGCTGGTTATCGGCGAGTTTCAGACCCGGCACCGTATCAAGCTCAACCCGGACGCCTCCCGAACCATCAACCGGTTGGTAGTAATCGAGTACACGAATGAATTCAACTCCGGCAACAGAACAGGAGCAACTACTTGGTAACTCAGGATTTCGAAAAAAAGACCCGGCAACTGATCGACAGCCTCAAGGGCATCTGCGCCGCCTATGGCCTCGGCAACGACGGCAACGAGTTCAAGATCATTACCCAGGTCTTTCTCTATAAATTTTTGAATGACAAGTTCGCCTTTGAAGCAAAGCGCATCGACCCCAAACTGGCCAAGGCCGAAAATTGGGAGCAGGCGGTCGCCAACCTTTCTGCTGACGAGCTGGAGATGCTGCAATTGCAGATGGGGCCGGACACCGCCCGTCTGAAACCGGAGCATTTCATTGCCCATCTGTTCAGACGCAATACCGCCCCGGAATTTGCCAAATTTTTTGATGATACCCTGCGCGACATCGCCATCAGCAACAACGACATCTTCGCCGTCAAGACCGATGGCGGCGCCAAGGTCACCCTGTTTGACCGGGTAAGTGAATTCATCACCGACGTTTCCAAACGGGATAACTTCTGCCGTGCGGTCATCAACAAGCTGGTGGAGTTCAGCTTCGAGCGCATCTTTACCCAGAAGTACGACTTCTACGCCGCCCTCTTCGAATACCTGATCAAGGATTACAACAAGGACAGCGGCGGCAAGTACGCCGAATACTACACTCCCCACGCGGTGGCCAAGATCATGGCCGCCATCCTGGTGCCGGAGAAGCAACGGGGCAAGGTCAGCAACGTCAGTTGTTATGACCCTTCCGCCGGGTCCGGCACACTGCTGATGAACCTGGCCCACGCCATTGGCGAGCAGCGTTGTGCCATCTTTTCGCAGGATATTTCCCAGAAGTCGTCAAGCCTGCTGCGCTTGAACCTGATCCTGAACAACCTGGTGCACTCGATACCCAACATCATCCAGGGTAACACCTTGATGCACCCGTACCACCGGGACGGCAAGGCGCTGAAGAAGTTCGACTACATCGTCAGCAACCCGCCGTTCAAAATGGATTTCAGCAACGACCGCAACGCGCTGGACAGTAAAGAAAATAAGGAACGCTTCTTCGCCGGGGTTCCCAACGTCCCCAAGCAGGCCGTGGAAAAAATGGCTATCTACCAGCTCTTTTTGCAGCACATCATCTTTTCTCTAAAACCGGGCGGCAAAGCAGCGGTAGTGGTGCCCACCGGCTTCATTACCGCACAATCGGGCATTGACCGGAAGATTCGCGAGAAGCTGGTGGATGGGCGCATGCTGGCCGGGGTGGTCTGCATGCCGAGCAACATCTTTGCCACCACCGGCACCAACGTCTCGATCCTGTTCATCGACGCCAGCAACAAGGATATGGTGGTGCTGCTTGACGCCTCCAACCTGGGAACCAAGGTCAAGGATGGCAAGAACCAGAAGACTCTGCTTTCAGAAGATGAGGAAGACCGGATCATTGCCACCTTCAACGCTAAACAGCCGGTGGAGGATTTCTCGGTGGTGGTTGGCTATGACGAGATCGCCGCCAAGAATTATAGCCTGAGCGCCGGACAGTATTTCGAGGTGAAGATTGAGTACGTTGATTTGACCCCGCAGCAGTTCACGGCGAAGATGCAGGGTTTTGCTGTCAATCTGGATCAATTGTTCAAGGAGTCAGGTAAGCTGGAAAAGGGGATCAAGACACAGTTGGCGGGGTTGCGGTATGAAAATAAATAATCTTCGAATAGAGGACGTTTGTGATTTTGTAGGTGGGAGTCAACCTCCTAAATCTGAATTCATTCCTGAACCACGGGAGGGATATGTTCGGTTGATTCAAATAAGAGATTACAAAACAGACTCTTTTCCGACATACATCCCAAAAAAATCGACAAAAAAGTTCTGTGACGAAAATGATATAATGATTGGCCGGTATGGCCCCCCAATATTTCAGATATGTCGGGGCCTAAAAGGTGCATACAATGTCGCCTTACTCAAGGCAAAACCCAAAAGAAATATAGATCGTGAGTATTTGTATTATTTTCTGAAACAGGAATCTGTTTTTCAATATGTAGATAAGCTCTCTGCTCGTACTGGCGGGCAGACTGGTGTTGACTTGGTGTCTCTCAATAAATATCCAATTCGATTACCAGAGCAAATTGAAGATCAAAAGAAAATCGCCGCCGTCCTCTCCGTCCTCGACGCCAAAATAGACTGTAACAACCGCATCAACGCTGAACTGGAGGCGATGGCCAAGGCTCTGTACGATTACTGGTTCGTGCAGTTTGACTTCCCCGACGCTAACGGCAAGCCCTATAAATCCTCCGGCGGAAAGAGGGTCTACAACTCTACTCTGAAACGGGAAATACCGGTGGGGTGGGAAGCTTGGAGCCTTAAAAACCTTGTTGAGGTGGTAAAAGGAAATGTGTCTCCTTCTGATATAGATGCGAGTACCCCGTATATCGGTTTAGAGCACATCGGCAGAAAAACCATTGCATTATCTGATTGGGCCACTTCAGATTCGGCGAACAGTGATAAGACGGCGTTTAAAAAAAATGACATATTATTTGGAAAAATTCGTCCATATTTTCACAAGGTAGTAGCGGCGCCGTTTGACGGCATCACATCGACGGACACTATAATACTTCGACCAAAGAAAAAAAACTTTTTTGGCTTGGCATTGGAGACGGTATTCAGTGACGAATTTATTGAGTCAGCAACTCAGTCATCTACTGGTTCAAAGATGCCTAGAGCAGACTGGAGCGTTTTACAGCACTACAAAATTCCGGTTCCAAAAACTGATTTACTGGAAGCATACCAGTCGGCCTTTGAAGGAGTGTTGAAGAAAATTTATCTATCATCAATCGAAAACAAAAAGCTAAGCGACTTGCGCGATTGGCTCCTCCCCATGCTGATGAGCGGCCAGGCCACGGTTACATAACGTGGGCATATAATCACAAGAAGGATTTTGCATGCGGCGTGTACCTACCTCACGTTATCCATGTAGCTAGCATGTTAGGCGAAAAGGCAACGAACGATCCTACTGCAAGGATGAATACCAAAGATAGCCATAATGGCCTGCTAAAGAATAAGGTTACTCTGACAATAAGACTCCACATCCCATGTAGTGGCCCTGCACTTCTTTGATTCATGAGGCTTAGATAGTGAAGCAATGCAAGGGCTGAAAAAGCAATTACGATACATAGCAGAACAAAACCAACTAGATGAGCGAAAACAAAATTTCGACCGAAGCCTGTTAGGTCCTTTGTATAGAACTGAATAAGATTTGAACCCAAGGCACGTTCTGTAATCTGAGGATCAAAGGTGTTATGCGCCAACGTTAAGAGATACATGCAAAATAATAAAAGTACCAATGGTGACAGGATGTATAGTGACCAATCGTATGAGTTAAAATGGCCTTTGGCAAATGATGCAATAGCAACAGTGATAGCAAATGCTAATACCGTGAGTAATGCTCCGGCAGTATAAGCATGAATTTGTTGTGCATATTGTGCATACTTCCATAAAATAAAAATTACGACTCCGCAAAGCACGAACAGGATTCTAGCGCCATCTTCGTTTGATGTTCCACTTCCTGACGAACGATGTTCAATTACACGCTCAAAGTATATTTCTCTCGTGCGTTCAACCGTTACCAGGACATTTTGTGTGGGGGCGCTCGTAAATCCCGATAGTAACAATCCAAATATGACGCCCATCAATGGGCCAAAAATCATACTCTGCATAATTGGGTCACTAAATGCACTTGCAAATAAATTCATAGGAATCCTTTCTAACTGTGCTAACAGTCTGCTGTGATGGCACCTAAGTGTGCTGGGTAATTCAGTTGTTCTCGCCATCCTTTGAGGACACGCGGCTTTTCTTAATCCCCCAGGATACTTGTGCGATGTCCTCAAGTTTTTCGATAAATTTATCAACGTTCAAACCGGCGATGAATGCCAGTGCATAGAATGCCAGGTTCGTAGGATGCTCGCTCTGTTGGGCTTCGAGAACAATCAGCCCCGACTTCAGAAAAACATAGCTGACTATGCCACATATAAAACTCACAAGCGGTCGGATGAAGTACCAGGGAAGCCACTTTTCGGTCCAGCGGTCAAATACGCAAGCATTAAGATAAACACCCCGCAAGCAATAGGTGATTCCACCTATTCCTCCACAAATTCCGCAGTACAGGGGAAGGCGTATTTCCTCTGGGACTATAATATTCCCCGACAGCAACTGAATCCCAAACGCGATATAGCCACTCAGCACAACTAGTAAATACACAATGGCCTTAATCATGTTGCTCATCTCCTCTGGTAGTTAATCAGTAGTCTCCATAGTCGGCAAAGCAGGTCAAGGTACCGCTATGCCAAATTAGATTTAATGCCGGAATACCCAAGCGTAACTCCTTAATCTTTTTCAGAGTCGTCGCATCAATCCCTGACGGTGCGCTTCCGAGTAAATGGCTGTGCCACGTGCCCAGATACGTCAGTCCGGAGGATTTTTGGATGGCAGTTATCTTGCCCACCAAGTCATCTGTGCCAAGTTCAAATCTGCCGCTCGTGCGGATAGAGTCAGGAGGTGCTTCAATAACCCTGGTGATGATTGCACATTTTCTGGCAAGGCAAAGCCGACCGATAAGTATTCCTCCTGTTTCGGTGGTGGGCCACTGAACGACTTCTTCCGCTATCATGTCATAGGCAGGAGCCAGTACTCTAAGCTCCCAATCCCGATTGCCAAGTGGGACAGTGCGGGTCTTCCCCAGATTTGATGTTTTCCACTCCAGCGACATGCCAGTTTCAGATATAAACCCCAACGATAGTTCCCCATTTTCACTGATACTGCCTTCATAAGCCTTTCTGGCCCGCTCAGCCATTGCAGCTGAGTACATGGAAATTCTTGTGTCGGCAATCACGGTGGTAAAGGAACCACAGCCTTGCCCCGTCGCATGCCTTCTGAATGTTGCATCCGCCGCCACCAAGGACTTAGATATCATGCTACTGTCTATTGCAGCGTCGAATAGCGCCGCAGATAAATCATCGACTCGCGGGTTCCGGCCACTTCCCTCAATGGTGAGGTACCCCATCTGTCCCTCGTTGTAGAGACCTGTCTGGAAAACCCGTGCATTATTGGAAGCGGCAGGAAGGGAGGCCAAGGTTTCTCTGACGCTAATGGAAGCTGTGGAATCTATTATCAAGTTGTCTTTCTTGAATAACCGGGTGTCATCCTTGCCAACGAACTCCTGTAAAGATTTTGGGTGCGCTGTAGCTCCAACGTTAAATAGGTCGATTTCCTTTTTCAATATTTCAGCCTTATTCCCTACCGTCTTGGCAAGAGCATGACGTGCGAGGTTATGCTCCGACATATGCTTATCGTCAATCAAGGCAAACGGCCCATGACCGGCTTTACAAAGGTGCATCGCAATTTTTGACCCTAAACTTCCGCATCCGATTTGAATGATTGACTCCATTTTGGCTGGAGATGACCCGGACATGCTCTGCAGCAGTTCTGGTCCCACTGCGTGGATATGACAGACTGGTTCAACAGGTGAGTTCATATCAGCGACCCCAATGAAGTTGTATTTGAGATGTACCCTGTACGCCAAGAGTTCCAGGTTGGTGCTCTGGCCTATCAAAGGTAGCGGCCTTCTTATGCAGTGGATCGTTATCACATCGACAATGCGTGAAAACTCCCGTAATTTGAGCCATAGTAACTGTATCTGTTGCCAAAAAATATCATAGGTGCCATAGATCCTGCTTTTTGCCAATAATTCCCCAAGGTTGGTTACCGTCTCGGGGAAATACTCGCTTACAATGAAATTCTTATCCGGCCAACAGAACAGGACAGGCCGCTTTCCAACTGTGAAGTTATCGTTTTTTATGTCACTTTGGCTGAAGTTACGCGCATACCAGCCGTTAAGAACCTCTGGGAAGTAATGGTAGATTTTGAAGAACGTCGCTGTGCTCAGTTCAAAACTTTCACATAATAAAAATTTGCAGCCCGTCTCTTCGGTTTCAAGTCCACGTAACTTTGCATGTTCATAGATGATGAAGTTGTCTGCCGAATCGAACCGAATTGGTTCCCATCCCTGCCTGTTATTGATAAGGCTATTGCTCGCTGCTTTTCTCAACCAATCCTGAATCTGCTCCAGAATCCCGTGCAGGCCCTTCCCCTGATGTAACAGGTCATCTAAAGAACCATCATATATGCATGGGACAACAAAATCCTTTACAGAGCCAGCATAAAGATGCGGGAGGTTCCGTGGGAAATCCTCTCTAAGTCTGACCTTGGGCGCTTTTCGAGGATAGCTGGCAGGGAACAAAAACATGACCGGTTCGGATTCTTTAACTCCGGTTGAACTTATCCCAAATTCGGTAGCCCTTGTTGGAAGTGGGACAGAGAACATCGTTACAACTCCCCACCCCCGCCTAGACGGTACCGGTTCTCCCACCAGTAGCACATCTGGAAAATTTTCTAACTCCCTCAGCGCTTGCGATATTGAGGGTAGAATAGTCACTTTCCGTATTACGGATCTATTTTTTTTCTTGTTCCTAGCCATGCGAAAGAGGTTCCCTGGCCATTGCAACAGCAGCAACGCTAGCCGATGCTTTTTTCTTACTCGGAGGTTGTGGCCCATCAGCAGCAACGATGAATTCCAGTGGCTCATGAGATGTTTCGTTCGGGTATTCGCCGGTACATTGGAAGTTTTTTGAAATTGTCAGATATTCCTGTTTCGCTGCGTAGGAAGGCGGATCCGAGCTATCGTCCTTAATGGCCTTGCTGCTGGACACGATATATGCGCCATAGTTCGCTTGAGAAAGCGCAGATTTGGCATCTGCATCAACTTTGGGATCGTCGCACTGGCTTTGGCTGTCAAAGGAAAGGACATGCCATGAACAATGGTGTGGAGCCTGGAGTAGGTCATATTTTAAGTAGTCAGTGTTGTCCTTGTATGTCTCCCAAAGTTTTTTCCAAATGGCGACTTCTGCATCCCCACCAGTCAAAAAAATACAGGCTTCAGGGTGCGTCAGGTCAGAGGCAATGTGATACTGAATGATGACGCTGGAATGGTTTTTGACGAGAGATTTTTCTTGTTCTTCGTCCCCCTTAGGGAAGGGACCAAGTAATCTCATCCATGCAAAGCTGTTGTAGCTTCCGTTTATCCAGTTGATTGTATCGCCTTGTTTTTTGAGGATGCCTTCAAGGCCTTTCGTTTTTTCCGGGTCTTCATCCTCTCCGATGATAAGGATTCTATCCCCGTCAGTGATATTCATACCACTATTCGCTTTGTAAAGGTTGACCCTGCGCTTGGCCTCCGTATTGAAAGCCTTTGCATCATCCGTAAGGGTGTGGTGCTTACTTGCCCGCCTGAACACCATCGGTGATGACCATATCTCCTTGATGACGATTTTAAGCTCTTCACCCTCAGGCGGCTCACTGACGTAATCATCTAGCTTCCCCAAATGAAAGTGTTTCTTCAGT
Organism: Desulfobulbus sp.; assembly: GCA_028684915.1. Next base: position 1,983 of record JAQUEZ010000156.1, on the reverse strand, counting down.
CCGGTGCAGTGATCCTTGTCCGGGTGGCTCAAAACGAATACGTCAACGTATGGTCGCCCCTTATCATCGGTCTTTAGCTGCTTTCTCAGCTCAGCCGCAGCATCGCATGTATCATCATCCGGATCATCGGCTGCCGACCGGATGTTCACGTCGATAAGAATGTTTGTCTCATTGCTGTCATTGAGAGTGATGAGGGTCATATCTCCGTTTCCAACCGGGAAAAAAGTTATCTTGGCACTCATGGTGGCACTCCTTTTTACTTGAAGTATTCTTGTAGGACAGGTATAAAAAATATACGCATAATATATATGCGAATAGTTTTTATGTCAATATAGTTTTTATTCGCATCACAAAAAATAGGAGATTGTTATGGAAGATTCGTCAGTCACAATTCCATGGAGCACAAGGAAACGGCTTCAATTCCTTGAATTTAAGCTGTATTGGGAAGGGAAAGTTAATCGGGGTGACCTGACGGCAGAGTTTGGAATTTCCATCCCCCAGGCTTCGGTCGACTTCACAAAATATCAAGAAATGGCCCCTAACAACATCTCTTACAACTCAAGCGCAAAATACTACGAGCCAACCGAAATATTTGCTCCCCTATTTATCGAGCTAGCGGCGGAGGCGTATTTTTCAACTATTTTATGTTCGCCAACCGAGAGCATTGCTACGTGTGGATCTGATTATGTTGCTACGGTTCCAAATCCTTCTCGTGTTATCAACCTAGACGTCTTGAGGAATTTGGTTCAGTCCATAAAGAACAAGCAGGTAGTTTCAGTGGATTACCGATCATTCAATAATCCTCAACCGGGAAACACTCGATTGATTTCTCCGCATGCCTTTGGTACGGATGGGGCAAGGTGGCATGTTAGGGCTTATTGTTATGTAAGTGATACCTTCAAAGATTTTGTGATTGGCAGAATCGCATCAGCATCTGTTGCTCATGAATCCGAAGTTGACATGAATAGTGACCACAAATGGTTTAGCTATGTCGATGTTGTGATCGGGCCTAATCCAAAGTTGAACGAAGAGCAAAAAAATATCGTCGCGATGGATTATGGGATGGTTGAATTCGAATTGAAATTTAAGTGCAGAAACGCCCTCCTTTACTATTTGTTGAAAAGGCTCGGTTTGGATCATGACGACAGCAACAGTGATGGAGCGGAACAGCAAATAGTTGCGCTTAATTTGGATGAAATCCACAAGGCAATGCAGCCGTGAAGAAATAAATAATCGATCCGGTTAAGGAGTTTGAAATGAAAAAGTATAGCAACAATCTCTATGTAGAACGGCGACCAGAAGGTGATTATGCAGTACGGAAACCGAATTCGGAAAGGGCCAGCGCTGTTGCACCAACTCAAGCGCAAGCAATTGAACGGGCGAGAGAATTAAACCCTGAAGCCGCCGTTCATGTTGAACGTGTCAGAAATACTTCCGGGGGGAATCCGGATAAGTGGCGGAAGCCGTAATACGATAAAACTAAACACATTTATGTAGTCTGACGAGGGTGCTTTACGAGCACCCTCATTTTTATGCCGAGCACTGTAGTTTTAACTCAAGGTGTCATTTAGAAGACTATTGATAGAATCATATCAGACCAACTTGAAATGGGGCAGAGAATCTGTCGCCCCAGCAATGATCTTCTTGCATAATTTGTACTCTGTGGTTGATTAGGGCGGGGAAAGGTGGTGTGAAAAGGGGTTTAATGCTGGTAACACACGTGTATCTAGCAAAAACAGTATGTTATACTCAGAGATGGTGCCCAGAGACTGTGTACCTCCGGTGTACCTACATTGATGTATTCTTGTGAAATAAAAAGGCTAACTACTTGGAATAGTTAGCCTTTTTTGATTTTATGGTGCCCAGGGACGGAATCGAACCGCCGACACGAGGATTTTCAATCCTCTGCTCTACCGACTGAGCTACCTGGGCAAAAGGATTTCCTTTATAAGGTTGTCGCCGCGTATTGTCAATAGAAAAGTT
>JAQUEZ010000155.1 GCA_028684915.1 Desulfobulbus sp. | reverse complement strand
TAGTTCAGTTGGTTAGAATGCCGGCCTGTCACGCCGGAGGTCGCCGGTTCGAGCCCGGTCGGCCCCGCCAGTATATGTGGGTAGTTGGAGCAATCCAACTACCCTTTTTTTATGTACACTGCTTTTTCCGCCTCATCGCTCAGAGCAGCTCCATCGCCCCTCCCTCTCCCGAAGAAATATTTTTACCCTGCACTTTTGCAGAAAGAAACCGAGGTTGGGTGCAGATTTGAATTGTCTACGATATTAAAGAGTTGTATAGAGCTGCTAGAGGTTTCCTCTTTTGAGTGTTCCTCACCAAACAACCCCTTTGCCGTACTTGGTTCCCCCCGATCCGGCAAAGGGGTTTTCTTTTTTATGCCCCCTCCTTCCCTCCTCCGAGCCGCACCCTATTTTATTTTCTGCTAGCGATTCCTTTCGAAGTCAGCCCAAAACAAAACGGGGGTGCTGGCTGATGCCCCCCGTTTGTTTTTTTGCCGAGATTCCCTGAGATTCCATTTACCTTAACGGCCCGGATCATTGTGCAGGCATCGGACCTTGGGCTCGCGCGCATACCAGAGAAGGCCGAGTGAGCAGCCAAGGATTCCGGCTATTTCCCAGGGATGGAGATGCTCATCAAGAACGATCCAGGCAAGAATGGCTGTGGTCACCGGCACAAAGGACATGAAGAGAGCTACGGTGAGGGGGCCCAGATGACGGATGGCATAGGCAACGCACATCAGGGCAATCACATTGACAATCACACCTTGATAAACAGCCTGAACAGCCATATCGTGGTACTTAGCTTCTAACAAACCACTGGGGAAAAATAGCCATAATGGGGTGAAAATCAGCACGTTGACCACCGGAACGATGACGAGCACGTCTTGCCAGCTCATCATCCACAGGCGAATGCCGGTCATATGGCAGGTATAACAGACAGCCGCAGTCAACAGAAAAAAAATGCCGATTAGTTGATCCAGGGAAAGAGAAAAATCTCCAGACATGATCAGGTTAGAGAAAAAAATCATCCCTATAGCGGCATAACGGTGGGGAGCGATACGTTGCCGGAAGAGCAACCAGGCAGCAATGGCTCCAAGAACTGGTAACATGCCGTTAACAAGGACCCCTGCCTGGGCAGCCTGAATAACCTTGAGCCCGTAGAAAGAAAGCATGGTGTAAGGAAATCCGACCCCGAGACCAATCACCAGATACTGGCGGAGGGTGCGCTTCCGCCACGGATAGCGAACCACCATCGGTAAAACCACCAGCAAGGCGGTCCAATACCGAAGCAATGTAATATCCGCCGGTTGCAGCTGGGTATGTACCCCAAGGCGTGAAAGAGTGATCCATCCGGACCAGATAAAGACAACGGCAAGACCGGCAATGACAGGTTTCATGGTATTCATGGGCCTGCATTACCCCGAAAAGGGGTGGGCTGACAAGCTCTTCCAACCCTATTTTTCTATTAACTGAGCACATTTTGCCCCCGTTTTCATAGGGAAACAACGTACAAACTCCTTTGGCCGCATGACTGAATAACCCTTATCCGGGAGCAGATAATGACCCGAGCCTTAGCCCCTCAAATTTCCAGCAGTACTCTTAACACCCTTGTCTTTGACAACCGGTTTACTCAAGAGTTACCCGCCGATCCCCGTACCGAGAACGCCCCCCGCCAGGTCTACCAAGCCTGTTATTCACGGGTACAACCAACCCCGGTCAAGGCACCGCTATTAGTCGCCTATTCCAAGGAAGTAGCCGATCTCATCGATCTTGGGGGCGAGGCGGTCGGTGGCGACGATTTTGTCTCGGTGTTTTCCGGCAATCGACTTCTTGCGGCAATGGATCCCCACGCCGCCTGCTACGGAGGCCACCAGTTCGGCAACTGGGCAGGACAACTTGGAGATGGGCGGGCGATCAATCTTGGTGAGGTGGTGAATAGACGCGGCGATCACTGGATGCTGCAACTTAAAGGGGCTGGTCCCACGCCCTACTCCCGTAGCGCCGATGGCCTGGCCGTGCTCCGTTCTTCCCTGCGAGAGTTTCTCTGCAGCGAGGCGATGTACCATCTCGGCATCCCCACCACCCGGGCACTGAGCCTTATTCTCACGGGTGAATCGGTGATGCGCGACATGTTCTATGATGGTCACCCTGCCCTGGAACCGGGTGCTGTGGTCTGCCGTCTGGCCCCTTCCTTTCTTCGCTTCGGCAATTTTGAAATCCTTGCCGCCCGCGGCGAGTTGGATACCCTCAAACAACTGGTCCAATTTACCCTCCGCCACCATTTTCCTCATCTTGGCCCTCTCTCCAGGGAAAGCATGCTCCTCTGGTTTGAACAGATCTGCCGTAGGACTGCAGAGCTGATGGTGCACTGGCTGCGGGTCGGATTTGTCCATGGAGTGATGAATACCGACAATATGTCCATCCTTGGCTTGACCATCGATTACGGTCCTTACGGTTGGCTGGAGGATTATGACCCGACCTGGACACCAAACACCACCGATGCCCAGGGCAGACGATACTGTTATGGTCGCCAGGCGCAAATCGGCCACTGGAATTTGGCCAAGCTTGCAGGTGCCATCTCCCCCCTAATTGGCGAGACAAAGCCCCTGGAAGAAATTTTGGCCGCCTACAGTCGCTTTGTCGAGCAAAACTGGCAGGCGATGATGGCCGACAAACTTGGCCTGCGCGCCTTCGTTGCCGCCACCGACCAGGGACTGGTGGAAGAGCTGTTGCGTTTGCTGCCAATGGTGGAAACCGACATGACCCTCTTCTTTCGTCGGCTTGCCCAGGTGCCGCTGGTGGTTGACCAAGACCAGGATCGAATCATGCCACTGTTAACCGCCTTTTATCAGCCGCAACAGCTCACCGATGAGTATAGGAAAAAACTCTCTGTCTGGCTGGCTGCCTATGCGCGGCGGCTTTGCCTGGAGCCGCAAAGCAACCACGAACGGGTCGAACGGATGAACAAGGCCAATCCAAAATACGTCCTGCGTAATTACCTGGCGCAATTGGCTATCGACAAGGTCAACGAAGGGGATTATTCCCTAGTGAAAGAACTGCTTGAGGTGTTACGCCACCCTTATGAAGACCAACCGGATAAGGATCATTTTGCCCATAAACGGCCCGAGTGGGCCCGCAATCGTCCCGGATGCTCCATGCTTTCTTGCAGTTCCTGAAGAATAAAGGTTGAACAAGAAGAGAATCTCTATGGACAAGAGTACAACCGGTTGGCAGGCGGTATTTTTCGATTTTGACGGCGTCATCGCCGATTCCACCGCAGTCAAGGTCCGAGCATTTGCCGCCCTTTTTGCCCCTTACGGCCCGGAGGTGCAGGATGCTGTGGTTCGCTATCATCTGCAAAACGGCGGCATGCCAAGAAGGGACAAAATCCGCCACTGTTACACCGCAATTGTCGGCCAAACAATTGATGCGCAAACACTGGAGCACCAGGGACAGTCCTTTGCCGAAATGGTCTTCGATGAGGTCGTTGCCGCCCCCTATATCGATGGCGCTCTCAGCACCCTGCAGTCCCTAAAGAAAAGACCAACTCCCTGTTTTGTGGTTTCCGGAACACCAGAAGAGGAAATGCGAACAATTGTTGACCGTAAACAACTGTCCTCCTTTTTCCTTGAGGTCCATGGCTCGCCGCGGGTAAAAAGCGAAATAGTCGCCGACATTCTCCACAGACACCAGTTACAATCCGACCAATGTCTTTTTATCGGCGATGCTCTGGCCGATTACCGAGCTGCTCAAAATAACGGCCTTCGATTTTTAGGCATTGTTCCTCTGGGCCAACCCTCCATATTCCCCGAGACCGTGACCACCTCCGCTTGCGTGCAGTTGTTTGCAAAGCAGTAATGCCGTTTTCTCTATGACTGCAGGGCGTTCAGCGGATGAGGTTCATCTTGACACCCTGAGTTAGTTTTTCTATAGACAGGGCTTGAAGTTCTTGGCATCGGTGCCTGACCACGCTTTTTATCAACAGCGTTACCCACGCTTTAAAAAGGTTGCCCTTGCGCTGTGGCCTGCACTGCATTGCCCTTTACCTGACTCCATATCGATCGCCAGAGGCCAGCCATGTCCCAATTTGCCGGAAAAACTGCCGACAATCTTAAAAAAGTCAGGGAGTCCACCCCCCTGATCCACAATATTACCAACTTTGTTGTTATGAATTATACGGCCAACGTCTTGTTGGCTGCCGGTGCTTCACCAGTCATGGCACATGCGGATAATGAAGTTGAAGAGATGGTTGACCATGCGGCCGCCCTGGTGTTGAATATCGGCACCCTCACCGATAGTTGGGTTACCACCATGATCAAGGCTGGCCGCAGGGCCTCGGAGCTTGGCAAGCCGATCATCCTGGATCCAGTCGGGGCCGGCGCCACCCAGTTGCGCACCAATGCGGTCAAAGCTATTCTGGCCCAAACCTGGGTCAGCATCATTCGTGGCAACGCCTCGGAGATTCTCTCCCTGGCCGGAAGCAAAGCCGCTGCCAAGGGTGTGGACAGCACCAACTCGGTGAGCGAGGCCACCGAAGCCGCAGCCGTTCTTGCCCGCGAGCTGGGAACAACGCTTGCAATCACCGGCCCCAGTGACCTGGTCACTGATGGACGGCGCTCAATGCGCATTGAAGGCGGCCATGCCCTCATGCCCTATGTAACCGGTACTGGTTGTTCGGCCACGGCCCTGATCGGTGCCTTCCATGCCGTGGACAAAGATCCGGTTTCCGCAGCTGCAACCGCCCTGGCTTTTTTCGGCATTGCCGGTGAAACCGCCGGACAGCAGGCTGCTGGGCCGGGCAGTTTCATGATACATCTTCTTGACGCCCTCTATAACCTGAGTGCGGAGGAAGTCGAAGCCCGTTGCCGGATCGAAAAAATCTGATTCCACCATGTTGGACCTGTCCTTGTACCTGGTGACCGACCGGGAATTGGCCCTTGGCCGTGACACGATCAACATCGTGGCCACTGCGGTTCGGGGCGGGATTACCTGCGTCCAACTACGGGAAAAGCACTGCTCCACCCGGGAATTCATTGAAGAGGCCCGGGCGATCAAAAAATTACTGGCGCAAATGGAATACCCTCTTCCCCTGATCATCAATGATCGCCTCGATGTGGCCTTGGCCGTTGGAGCCGATGGCGTGCATCTGGGGCAAAGCGATATGCGGCTTGCCGATGCCAGGCGATTGGTCGGGAAAACAATGGTCATTGGGATCTCTGCGGAATCGGTTGCAGATGCCCTAGAGGCTGAGCGAGCAGGTGCCGACTATGTGGGTATCAGCCCGGTCTTTTCCACACCAACCAAGACCGACACGGCCCCGCCACTTGGTTTGACTGGTATTCGGGCCATCCGCGCCGCGGTCTCCCTGCCCCTGGTTGGGATTGGTGGCATTCATCGGGAAAACGCAGCTGAGGTACTCCAGGCTGGAGCAGATGGGGTAGCCGTGGTTTCGGCCATTGTCAGCGCGGCCTGCCCCCGTAGTGCCGCTGCCGCCCTGAAACAGCAGATCAATGCCGTCAAAAATGACCACTCCGTCAGCAGCTAAAAACGGGATCTCACAGAGGACAAAGCCAGCGTCTTTTGAGACACGAAACTTCGTTTTCGTTGCCTGTTTTGAAAACGACAAAGAAGAGCGAACCCATGAGCGCAGATAAAGTATATAGAAGAGTACTCACCATCGCCGGTTCGGACAGCGGTGGCGGAGCCGGGATTCAGGCTGATTTGAAAACCATCAGCGCCAACGGCTGTTACGGCATGAGTGTGATCACCGCGCTCACCGCTCAAAACACGGTAGGTGTCAGTGCCATTCATGCGGTGCCCATTGATTTTGTCGCTGCCCAAATGGAGGCGGTCCTTTCCGACATCGGTGTGGATGCGGTTAAGATCGGCATGCTTTTTTCCCCTGAACTGATCAAAACCGTGGCTGAAAACCTGCGAAAATTCGATATCCGCACCATTGTCCTTGACCCGGTAATGGTTGCCCAGAGTGGTGATAAGCTTCTCCAGGACGAGGCGATCGAAGCCCTTAAAGAATACCTGATTCCCTTGGCCGCTCTGATCACCCCCAATCTGCCGGAAGCCTCGGTATTGCTAGGTCGCGAAACCTTCACTACAGCTGCCATCGAAAAAGCCACGATCGAACTTATGTCCATGGGCTGTCGCAACGTCCTCATCAAAGGGGGGCACCTCGAGGGTGGCGACAGTAACGACTGCCTGTATCTGGGTGAGGAAAAACGACTGGTCATCCTGCCGGGGGAACGGATCAGCACCCGCAACAACCATGGCACTGGCTGCACCCTGAGTGCTGCTATTGCCTCCTTTATTGCCCGCGGTGAATCGGTTGAGAATGCGGTACGACGGGCCAAGGAGTACATTACCGGAGCCATACGGGCCGGTGCCGATTACAGTATCGGCCACGGTCATGGACCGGTGCACCATTTCTTTCGCTTTTTCTAATCGATTACGGCTGGGAGAAAGGAGTTGGCGCCCCATGCCCCTGAGATTGTCTTTGATCGGGTCAGTCTCGACTTTGACGACACCCCCCTTTTTAAGGAGCTTTCGCTCACCCTCACTGGCGGCCACACGACCTGTATTCTCGGGCCCAGCGGTTGCGGTAAATCCACGCTGCTCAAGTTAATTGCGGGTGTATCCCCCCTTTCTTATACAGGGGCTATCCATTTTTCTCCCACCAAGGAGGAGCCGTATAAAGTGGCCTGGATGGGCCAGAACGATCTGCTGCTCCCCTGGCTGTCCTTGCTCGACAACGTCCTTCTCGGTTCACGCCTGCGCCACGAGTTAAACATGGGTCTGCAAAGTAAAGCCTTGCATATGATCGCAGAGGCCGGCCTATCCGGCTACGAACAGGCCCTGCCAAGAACCCTCTCCGGAGGGATGCGCCAGCGGGCAGCCTTGTTGCGAACCCTGATGGAACAACGGCAGATCCTACTCATGGATGAACCTTTTTCAGCACTTGATGCCCTGACCCGGGTCCGTTTACAAAATTTAGCCGCACGATTAACCAAGGGTGCCACCGTGGTGCTCGTGACCCATGATCCCATGGAGGCCCTACGTCTTGGCCACCGGATCGTGGTTCTGGCCGGAACGCCTATCCGAGTTGTAGAAGAACTTATCCCAAACGATTGCCCGCCCCGCAAAGCCGGAGACGCCGCACTCAACGAACACTACGCCCATTTGCTTACCCTGTTGATGCAAGGGGAGATATCGTGAAGCACCTGCGCGGTCTTATCCTCGCCTGCGGGCTTTTGCTCCTGTGGCAACTGCTGGTGTTCCTAACCGGAGTTCCGGCCTATATCCTTCCTGGTCCACTCCCCGTAGCCAAGGCCCTCTCCTCGCATCTGCCATTGCTGTGCGGGCATCTTGTCACCACCTTAACCGAGATTCTGCTCGGACTCCTGCTCGGCACCCTACTGGGCAGTTCCAGTGCCTTGGCCATGATTATTTCACCGCTCTTGAAACGGTGGATGTTGCCCTTACTGGTCATCAGTCAGGCTATCCCGGTTTTTGCCTTGGCGCCGGTCTTGGTTCTCTGGTTCGGCTATGGTATGGCATCCAAGGTGGCAATGGCGGTGTTGATCATCTTTTTCCCGGTGACCGCCTCCTTTTATGGAGGGATGCAACGGACCGAGCCAGAACTTCTGGAACTGGCTCGAATCATGGGGGCTAGTCCCTTTGCCGTTTTGCGGACCATTGTCATCCCCTCTGCCCTACCCGCTTTTGCCTCCGGACTACGCGTGGCCACAGCAGTGGCCCCCATCGGTGCCGTGGTCGGAGAATGGGTCGGCTCCAGTGCCGGACTTGGCTTTTACATGCTCCATGCCAATGCCCGCATGCAGATCGACCTCATGTTTGCAGCACTTACGCTTCTGGCTATTGCCTCTTTGCTGCTCTATTTCATTATCGACCGTCTGCTGGACAGACTCATTTACTGGCAACCCAACCAAGGAACGTCACTATGAAAAAAAACTATCTTTTGTTGTCCCTGCTCTGCGTGGCCTTACTTCAAGCCATTCCTGCCCAAGCCGGTGAAAAAATGACCGTATTGCTCGATTGGTTTGTCAATCCGGATCATGCCCCGCTCTATGTGGCTCTGGAAAAAGGATTTTTCAAAGAGAAAGGCCTGGACGTCGAGTTGATTGCGCCTTCCAACCCCAACGATCCCCCAAAACTGGTGGCCGCTGGCAAGGCCGACATCGCGGTTTCCTACCAACACCAGCACCAAATGCAAGTGGATCAAGGCCTGCCTTTGGTGCGTATCGCCACTTTAATTGCTACTCCGCTCAACTCACTGGTGGTCTTGGATGACAGTAAGATCAACTCAATCAAGGATCTCAAGGGCAAGACCATCGGTTATTCAGTGGGCGGCTTTGAAACCGCACTGCTGAAGGTGATGCTTGCAAAAGAAGGACTGAGCTTGGATGATGTTAAACTGGTTAATGTCAACTTCTCCCTTTCCCCATCCCTGTTCACCGGCCAGGTTGATGCGGTAATCGGTGCCTTCCGCAACTTTGAGCTCAACCAGATGGCCATTGAAAAACGCCCCGGTCGCGCCTTCCTGGTGGAAGAGTATGGAGTGCCGTCCTATGACGAACTGATCCTGGTAGCCAACAGCAAGGCGGTGACTGATCCCAAAATGCGAAAATTTGTCGACGCTGTGGAGCAAGGGGTCCAATATCTGGTAAATCATCCGGACGAGAGTTGGAAGCTGTTCATCAGCCACGGTCGCGAAAGCTTAGATGATGAGTTGAACCGGCGAGCCTGGAAAGATACCTTGCCCCGTTTTGCCCTGCGTCCGGGTGCCTTGGACCAAAACCGCTACAACCGCTTTGCCCAGTTCCTCCTCAAAGAAAAAATCGTCACCAAGGTACCGAAACTGAGCACCTGGGCCGTGGAACTCCCCTGAAGGCATCTGCTCTTCGCAATCACTGGACGAAAACGTTTTGAGCCCGGCACGAATTCTCATCATCGACACCGATGAGCCGTTCATCAACACGCTCTGCGGCGAAATCAATCACATGGGCCACCAGGTGGCTGTGGAACGGACTCTGGGTGAAGGACTAAAAAATGCTACAGCCAACCCCGTTGACGTCATTTTTCTCAACGCAGAAATGGATGACGGCAGTGGCCTTGAAGCCCTGCCGTTGCTCATTGAAACCGCCTCACTTCCGGAGGTGATCATCCTCACCGATGCTGCCGATGCGGATCAGGCGGAACATGCCATAAAACTGGGGGCCTGGGATTATGTGGAACGGCCGGCCACTACCCGTTCCATGGCACTTTCCCTGGTGCGGGCGATTCAGTACCGGGCCAAAAAGAACCTCCATCCCCCCCATAGCTCCCTGAACAAGGAGACCCGCGAGGAGATTGTTGGCGACAGTTCGCAGATGCGACGTTGTCTGGACCGACTGGCCCTTTCTGCAGACAGTGATGCTAATGTGCTGATCTCCGGCGAAACAGGTACCGGAAAAGAGCTGTTTGCCTGGGCAATCCACAACAACAGCAACCGCGCTGGTCGCCGCTTTGTGGTGGTCGACTGTGCCTCTCTTCCGGAAACTTTAGTAGAATCGATTCTCTTTGGCTACGAACGCGGCGCCTTTACCGGTGCGGAAAAGAACCAGAGCGGGTTGATAAAACGTGCTGACGGTGGCACCCTGTTTCTTGATGAGGTCGGTGAGATGCCCCTTTCGGTGCAGAAATCCTTTCTCCGGGTCCTTCAGGAACATAAATTTCGTCAGATCGGTGGTGGTGCCGTCCTTCGCAGTGACTTTCGTCTGATTGCCGCGACCAACCGAGACCTGAACAAGATGGTGCATCTTCACCGCTTCCGTAAGGACCTGCTCTACCGGTTGCGTGCCTTTACCATCGAACTCCCCTCCCTTCGCGAACGGCTTGGCGATGTGCACCAAATTGCTTTCCATCACGTGGCCAAATTCTGCGAAAGTTACCAGCAACCGATCAAAAGCTTTTCCCCTGATTTTTTCGAATTTCTGGAAAGATATGAGTGGCCCGGCAACATCCGTGAATTGGTCAATGCCCTAGAGAGGGCTGTGGCCGCCGCCCGTCAGGAACCGGTCCTCTTTCCCAAACACCTTCCTATCTACATCAGGGTCAATCTTGCCCGCGCATCGGTGGAACAGGATCCAGAAATAAGAGAAAATATTGTAATTGGCAAAACCCGAGCAGAGAATACGCCCCTCCCCTCCCTTGTTGATCTGCGCGAAGCTGCCATGAGCGAGTTGGAACAGGGGTACCTGCAGGATTTGATGCTTCGCGCCACGACGATGCAGGAAGCTTGTGCAATATCCGGCCTCTCCCGTTCCCGCCTTTACGCGTTGCTCAAAAAATATTCACTCCCCTCCTGTTTCCGCACCTCTAGTCCCGAATAGTCCTCCTTGGCAGGACTAAGTCCTGTGGCCCAAGACTATATCCTTCCTTGCAAGACTCCCCCTAAACCAGGGTATTTTCGGTATCCCCCTGTTCCAGAGGTTGTTTTTTCGCCTGCCCTTAACCTTTCAAGCTTCTTGAAATCCTGGAACAATTCTTGAAGCAACATATTGCTGCCCGTTGGCAGAAAATTCGCGGCAGAGGTGGGGCCATGGAAATGCGCTCCGCATTCCAGGTGTGGTTTTCAGGTTCAACCCAGGGAGAAACAGATTACGGCGAAAAGGCAGAGGTAGGTTAAGCGCATCGCCGGAAATATCGTTTATCTCTTTCAAAAAAACAATTTGCCCTTCTCCCCGGAACAACCCTTTGCCTGTTGGTCCCCACCTTTCACTTTCCAAAAAAACAACTGAAAAGGAGTTTTTTGTGCACCATCGTAACCTCTTCACCTCTGTTCGAGCCTGTTTTATTATTGCCCCCCTGGTTCTAGGCCTTGCCGGTTCCCTGGAGGCAAAGAGTATTGGCAAGGACCAGGTTAATATACGATCAGCCCCCAATCTAAACAGCAAAATCGTCTTCACCGTTCCTCTGGGATATCCGATCAAGGTGGAAAAAGAAGCCGATAATTGGAGTTTTTTCCATGATTGGCAAAACAATACCGGCTGGGTCTATAAACCCTTGATATCCGATATCGACACAGCGGTCATCCTGGTGGAAAAAGCGAATATCCGTAGCCAGGCCAACCTCAAGTCAAAGGTGGCAGCCATTGCGGAAATGGGCGAAATTTATACTATTCTGGGAAAAGAAGGCAACTGGGTCAAACTCGGCTATTACCACGGAGGATCCGAGTTGGGCTGGATTAGAGATGACCTGGTTTTTGGGGATTAATCACAAACAAATCCTCCACCCGGAATTCAAGGGTGGAGCGGCGGCTGATTTTGAGTAAGTTGCACCGCCCTCAATTGGGCCTCGCTTTCTTTGGCGGAGTCCACTTGAGGGCTGGCTGCCCGTGGAAATCAATGATCACAAAAAGCAGTGCGTAGTAAAACGAGAAGACTTCTTCTCGTTTTTTTAGAAAGGATTTTTTTTTTGATGGACTCGTAAAGAGTCCATCACACTCTAAGATGACTCGGTAAAACAGAGAGATACAAGGAGCAGTGTTTTTCCCAGGGCCAAGGTAGACATAAGGTATGTCGAGCGTCGAGAAAAACGCTGCAACGCAGAATATCGAAGTTTTTACGACGCCATCATTTTTAAAGGGAACCTGGTTTACCTGGAGAGTTTATCAAACCGCGCTTTTCCCAAATCCTGCATGGCGACGACTGCCTTACGCATATGGGCACGCATGTCCGTCCAGCCTTTATAATCTCTGGCAGCCTGCAAGGACGCATAGAACATGAGACAGTTTTCCAGGCCAACAGTTTTTCCTATGGCGTCTGCGGGAAATCGTTCATCCACTTCTGAGGGGTTTGCTGTCTGTTGATAAAAAGCCAGGCGGCCAAAATAGTTTGCAAGCTCTTCAAGCAATCCCCAGAAACCTTCCCGCCAGGCCGCAACATCTCCGGCTTGCACCAGTTGATAGAGGCTTTCCCCCACCGGTTCCACTGGGAATCCGACCTGGGAGAATTGGTATCTCCCGTCCTGAGGTGGTTCTTCTCCGTTCACCTCATGCCAACTGAGCAGAGCATGGGCACGGGTGGCAATTTTCATGGCTTGAAATCTGGTCCAAAGCAAAAACTCGTAATAGTGATTTGCAATGGCCTGCGCCGCATCCAATCGGTAGATGTTGCCGTGTTCGCGGCTGAAGTTGCGGAGGTTGCCCAAATGCACCACCTGGGCGATTATCGAATAAACAGAGGAAAGCCCGGATATGGTTTCCTTGTTGAGCAAGATTTTGTGCATCCCATCCTTGGCAGAGTTGAAAACCAGATGGGCACTCCCATCTTCCAGTCCCAACGGGGCAAAGTAAGGTGCCAACTGCTCACATTCGTCTGCATAATGTTCGGTCTTGACAATCAGAGTCCGGGCAAGCAAGGGTTCCAGATCGACTTCTTTTGAGCTGATAAATCCAAGAGCCCGGTTGATTCGACGAGTTTCAGCACTAGAAAAATTTAACAACTCCACGTAGTTCCCCCTTACAAGCAAAAAGGGCAGCTCATCGCTGCCCTATAACGATCGCAACACACTCTGTGCCACGGTATTCTTCTTATTCGGCTTTCTTCTCCGCGTTCTTGGCTGCCATAATCTCTGCCTCTTTTTCAAGTAACTCGCCAAGGAGTCTCGCGGTTTCTCCTACAACCTTGATACAGTACTGCCGTCTGCTTTCGCCATTGCCATAAAATTCCTTCACTTGATCGCGATCCATCCAGTCGACCCGGGCAATTTGGCCGCAATCAATCCCGCCATACTCTTCGGTCAGTTCTTTAAACTGCTTCATTACCGACTTGGTTGCCGCCCACATGCGAGGATTTTCTTTTTCCTCCAAGCTTGAGCGGCTATAGAGAGTACCAATCACACTGGCCGCACCAACTAAGGCGCCACAGATATGACCAGTTCCACCGATACCACCACCAAAGGAACCAAGGGCCTTGATGACCGAAGGATCCTGCAGCCCCAGTTTTTCCTGGCCGACCATAGCCAACACCTGACTGCAATGCAAACGCTTCAAGAACAGATCAATTGCCTTTTCACGCATTTCATCGGGCCCCATGAATCCTCCACACATTGAATTTGATGATGGTTGCCTCGCACGTCCCCTGAGTTGATGATGCGCAATTCGGCATTACCGGGTTTTTTACGAGACTATCGCAATTAAGTAGTGTAAGAATTGGCAAATGTACCCGATTCACTGGTAAAGTGCACCGCGTTTTCATTACAAAACCATTGATCGCGCTGTTCTTCCCCCTGCAACAGCGTCAACACACCTAGACTGCCTACCACTGTGTATCCGTCCGCTTCTCCGGTTATTGTCTTTGATTTTGAAACCACTGGCCATGCCCCCAAATACGGCGATCGCCCCATCGAGGTGGGTGCAGTCAAAATTGAGCAGGGAATCATAGTCGATCGCTTTCAGTCGCTGATGAATCCCGGTTTTACCATAAGTTGGTTTATCGAATCACTCACGGGCATTAGCAACGAGCTCGTCGCCCAAGCCCCACCCTGCGAAACGGTGATGTCCCAGTTTGCCCAATGGATCGGCGACCTGCCTCTGGTAGCGCACAATGTCGGCTTCGACCGAGCCTTTCTCGATGCCGAGCTCAAACTCCTGGGCCGGGAACGCACCAATCCTATGGCCTGCACCGTGCTCACTTCCAGGCGGGTTTTTCCCTCTGCGCCCAATCACAAATTGGCTACCCTGGTAGATTTCTTAGGCATTGAAACCAGCGGCACATACCACCGTGCCCTGGCTGATGCCGAAATGACAGGCCACCTGTGGATAGCCATGACGGAGCTGATCAGAGATCGCTACGGCCTGCCTGAAGTACCCTTTTTTCTGATGCAAACCCTGATGAAAGTAGGCCGGGCAAAGGTGGATCGATACCTGCGTAATTTCGCCGAACGCCAGCAGAATCCCAGCCTCTTTTAAATCAGCGTCAAAAGACCGCATTTTCTCCAACCATCGATTTTGCCAGCCCCATGTTAAAGCCATGGCCAAAAGCGTCTTTTTCCCAAAGAAATTATTGTTGGCGAGTTTTGTCGTCATTCTCGCGTAAGCGGGAATCCTAAATTCTTTGCTTTTTCGAGGACCGGATTCCCGATGACTATCTCGGGAATGACAAACCTGTTTGAATGCATAAGGGTATTGGAAAATACTAAATTCCCGTTTATGATGTTTTCATACTGCAAAAGAGGAGGAGTGAGTATGAAGACATCGACTTTGGTTCGGAATGGAGTATCGCCAGAACTGGTGGGCTTGATTTC
>JAQUEZ010000154.1 GCA_028684915.1 Desulfobulbus sp. | reverse complement strand
GTTCCAGTATTCGACATAAGCTAGGTAACCTTTTGCCGTCGTGAGAAACCGGACGTGCTGTTCAGGAGCTATTTTGTAAGTTGGCATTTTTTTCAGTCCCAAGCGGCGAGCTTTTTCCATCCGATGTTTTCCGTCGATCACGTTATAGCGACCGGGTGATATTTCTGCAATGATAACCGGTTTGGTCACGTCAACTGACGGGAGATGCTCTTCATTGAATTTTGATGAACCTCTGCTGAAATCCTCTACCAGCACCTCTTCGCAGACAATGCCGCTTCGCTGGATGTATTCGGCCAGTTTGGTGATATTGAAAACGAAAATACCGTTAGGATAGAGTTCGTCACCATCTTCTTCAGGGCATGGCGTGAAGCGCTTATTGATTTTCAGCTTTCTATTCAATCCGCCACCTTTCTTGCTACAAGTATCTTTCATACTTGTGACCCGTTTGGCCCCATTATGGCCCCTTTGACTTTCATGACCCCTTTGGCCCCTTTGTGGCCCCTTTAGTCAATCGATAGTAGACACCCTTCCCAGTGGTTCCAATTTTCTCAATAACTCCAAGGGATATCATTTCATCCAAGTCACGAGAGGCCGTTCGTTTCGATGTTGAAAATTCTGATTGATAAATAGTATTAGTAATCATTTGGTTTATTTTCAGATAACGTACCGCATTTACCTGCCGTTCATTCAGGTTCGATCCGGCCAGCACCTCCGGAGTCAGCCAGTCACGCCAGATGGTTGTGACGAAAAATCCCTCTCGCTGCTCGAAGTGCGGTTCCGGCAGTCCAGACTTCCTCGTAAATTCTTTCTCGGCTTGCCGGCTCATTTTTATTGTGGCTGGGATGCTGTACTTCCATTGGCGTTTGAAACAATTAGCCTCGGTGAATTGTTAATAAATTTCCGGGTCATACTCCTTTTCAAAGCCTATCCGCAGGATATCAGCTTTTCCGTGGTAAAGGGTACCACCGTAAAGATCGATCGTGTTGAACATACCTGTGTGTATCCCGTGAGAAATATAGAAAAAGGCGTCGGAGGAAATCCAGCCGGAAAAATCAGCTGCATTCTTTTTATAGTTGAGCATTCCGACAAATTCGGGGTTGAAGTTGTGGTACTTAGTTGGGTTCTGCAAAACATCTGGATAATGCCGGTCACCGTAGATCCTGCAGGCTATTAATGCTCCCCTCATCTGTTCAGGCTTTATGACGCGACCTGTAAACTCGATCCGCATATACTCCGAAAGAGGGTCCGGAGAAAGGTGCTTGTTCAGGTTTACGCCGAATGAGTAACCCATTTTAGGGTCGGTTATCTCAAAGATGTAGGTGCACCACTCAGGCCGTGAGGCTTTTTTCCGCTCCTTCAGTTTCGGCATTGCTTGCCTCCAACCAATATTTTGTCAGCGACACCGATCCGGTGGTGAATTCTATTACGTACCTCGCCCTCCATTTTGTCAGCTCATGGTATCATGCAATCTTTTGGATGTAATTTATCCCAGCCTGCTAATCAACCCCTTCCAGCATCTTCCAAACCTTGAAATAATCTTGGCCGCTTTCTCCCAGGGATTGGGTCCATATCCGTGCATCGGTCTGTGCCAATCGGGATCGCAGTTGCGGCAAAGAAAGATTTCTTGGCGTATTCAAGGTTTGAGCCAACGGTTGCGCAGCTCCCCGAGGAACCCCAAGCAACCGTAGGGCAATGGCTTCGTCGGTATTGACTCCGTAGAAAACACGGGCAGGGAGGTTGCGAAGCGTTTGTTGGTCTGCTTCGGCCAATTGATCGAACCTGTCGCCAAACGTCATTGTTTGGAGCGCAGCCAGCCCCCATGAAGCTGTTTGGGTGAGTTTGCCGAATACATTTTTGCAGCAATCTGTCATAGCCTTAATTGGTTCAACCGGATCGCCATTAGGCTTCGTCGCAAAATATGATTGTGCCATATCAGGTAAATTTGCCCCATTTACCCAATCTCTGACCATGCATGCTAAACGGTCTCCATCTGCCCCACGGCCGCCCGTGGCGGCTTCAAGATTATCTCTCAGCTCTGGAACGGACAGTAGTATTCCCATCAGCTTTTGCAAATTCCTATTGTCTCTGCCAAAGAGACGATTAGCATCCCAAACCTCTTCAGTAATTCGTTCTTCTGATAGCTTGCCTAAAGTGACGCTGACGCTTTCCCACGAAAATCCGGTACTATCCACCAGCTTAAGCGGTTTTCTGGAAATCCGTTCGCCATAGGCCTGCACACTTGCCACTAGCTGGTTAGCCAAATCGCTTCTGCTTCGACGCAGGTTTTGAAATCCTAATGTGCCACGCAACACCTGTTCTACCTCGTTGGCAAAGCGTTGAGGATCTCCGATTTGACGGTAGGTATGTGCGAGATATTGCAAGAAGGCAGACCATTCTGGCTTCTTATACAACAAATGCAATTCCAACTGTCCCCACTGACTGAGAGCGTCTTGCACCATTGCAATTAGCGTAGAATTTAACGATGTGACCTGCTGTCCAACGAAATTGCGAAGCTTCTCTGCCTTCCGCTCATCTGTTGCCGCCAGCGCCACGATGCCGATACTACCATGATCGACACGCCCGGCTCGGCCTGCGAGATTCCAGAAATCTTCAGGCGGGATGTCTACCGGAGGTGGGCCTGGATACTGATGTGCGGCCAGGACTACTCCAGAAACCGGAAAATTGACCCCCTGGGCAATGGTGGTCGTTGACACCAGCACACTTATCAACTCGTCTTCAAACAGCCACTCCATGAGCCCCTTGGCCTCATCGGACAATCCGGAGTGGTGCACCCCCACCCCATATTCCAGAAGCCCGCAAAGGGCGAATCCTTCCCCGAATTCCCGCTCCAGATACCGCTGCACCAGTTGTACGTCGGCATGAACTGCCACGGGTCGATTATCCGGATGCTTGAAGTTGGCGGCTAGACTCCAGGTGTCCGGGATCGTCCGTGCAAGAACAATGACCGGGCCACGTTCTTTCATTACCTGTGCCGTGGCTGCTGCCAACTTGCTGGCATTTCCCTTTGCCTGTGACCAGGTGACTCCCAATGGCCTTACGGCTGCAAGTGGCATGTTTTCAGGAATATGCAGCGTCTGCTTGGAGGTATGGATCGTCTCCAACTCCAGCGAAAAATCTCCTCTTATTGCACCCTCTCGCGGATGACTCAGTACAATCGCCCGGTCATTCGGCCGCCAATCTACGCCCAACTCGATGTCATTGTTGCTGTCCGGGGCGAGCCAGCGGGCTATCTCCGCGGCATTGGGAATAAACGGCGTCAACAGCAGGAACTGCGCATAACGGCACTCGCGGTTGATCGTTGCCAGCAGCAATTCCAGCTTAATCCCGCGTCCAGGCTGGGCGAGGTTATGCGCCTCGTCCACCACTACCAGCGTGAGAGGCCGCCCGATTGTCTCTTCCCATCCTCCCCTCAGCATCAGATCAAGCTTTTCCGGGGTGGTAACCAGCACACGGAACTGGGTTGTGTCTTGCCTGTCCGTAAGGAGGGTTGCTTCCAGTCCGTCAACCTCAAGGGCCGGGCTGACTTTTTCAACGTTGATGTCGAGAGAGGCAAAATCACGGCGTAGCCGCGTTGCGATCTGGTTCACCAGGGCGCGGGTGGGAGCGAGATATGCGACCCATCCCTTTTCATGGTCGAACTGGTTAAGTGCCTGCAGGATACGGAATTCGGCGATAAAGGTCTTGCCGCTGGAAGTCGGCAGATTAACCACGACCGCGCGGTGACCGGAGCCAAGCAATCCGGCCTCACGCAACGTGCGCCGTTGCGGGGGAAGCATCTCAAAGATCGGCTTGCTGGTCTCCCTGGAAACTAGATGATGGACAAACCGTGTGACCCGAGAGTTTACAGCACGGGTTACTGTCCAGATGCAGTTATCCACCAACTGCTGCGCCGCGCGGGCGAGGAGCCGCACCATGCTGTCCAGTTCGACCAGTTCGGCACGTCCGCAGGCGGTCAGAGCCCTGTCGAACTGAGCTTCCAGTTGCTGTCGCGCATCGAAGCGCCCGCCGATCTCTCCCTGGGTAGTGAAGATGGCCAGTAGTTCGGCTGCTTTGGATAGATGGTAAAGGGCAACCAACTCCCACGCGGCGGTACGCGCCGTTGACTGCCGGGTATCCAGATATTCGGCCTCATAGTTTGCCTGTTGTTGTCGAAGCGCAACGACCTGGGCCTGTACGGCATCGAGGTCAGACCAGCCATCCTTGCGGATGATCCGTAACCAGACATCAAGGATAGTCGCCAGGGTACGTTCACCCCACGACTCGGAATCCAGCGGCAGAGCGGGCCATGGTGCTTCTTTCAACAGGCGGCGAGCATCGACGCCACGCTCACCGATGACCCCCAGGCAGGCGAGACGCAAACAAGCCTTTGCCGACTCAAGGGGACTCTCCGGCCGTGGGAGAACGCGGAGAAGTTGGAAGGCTTCAGCGCTCACCTGCCGGAGAGAATCAAGCGCCATTTCATTGTCCAAGAGGTCGATGACGGCTAACTCCATGGCCTCCGCAACAAAAAGAAGATTGCTGTCGTCTTCCCGCTCTCTGACCAATCCCAACGCACTATCGAGCAAGCGGCGTGACGCCTCGGTGCGAGCGCGCTGCAACAGCTCAGGATTAAGGCTATCCAGTATCCAGGAAGTCATACCGCCCCCCCCTGGACAACAACCGGCCAATCTTCAATGGGGGTAGGAAAGTACCAGGCGTCCAGCTCTACTTCCGTTGGAGCCGATACCTTGGTAGCCAGGTCTTTGGCGCGATTTTTCAGGTCAAGCTCGTTCGGCGCCGTATCGCGCATCAGCATACCGACCAGCTTGATTGCCCGCCCACCGGAGGCCAGATATCTTTTCGCGGCTTTTTCGTACAGCGGCCAGAAATCGGTATCCTTACACCTTGGATGCAGCCATTTCAGCAGGCAGTTATGTACCGAGATATCCGTGGCGAGATTATCCAACTGGTGGATCATCCCACTCTTGCCGGCCATCACCTGGGGAGGATTATTCGCATCGCTCGAAGTCTTCACTTCCCCCAGGACCAACAGCGCTTCTTCCCCATCCTCCATCAACCCGACAACGTCGGCACCTGGCAGACTAGCCTTTGGTGTTCGTTTATCCCGCTCGGTATTCCACGGGAACTTTATCCCTCGTTCTTCCTCAAGAAGACACTCGGCAAGGGCCTCGCCGACTTCCCACGGTTCCTTGACAGGCTCAGAAGCCAGTAGCCGAGTGATCGTATCAGAGGCCATTTCCGTTGTGGCAAGCGCTCGCAAATCGGCCTCATACTGAGTTCGTTGACCTTCGTCGAACAGGCGGCTACGAGCTGGCCCGGACAAATAAGCGTTGAATTCTCCCTGGTCGTCAACGCTCTTGCCATGCCAAATCACTTGGCCGTCATTACCCAGATATGTAAAATTATAAACGAGCAATACTGTCTCCAGCGCTACAATTTATCAATTTATTGACAAATCAATAATTTGCCCGAAACACTCACTATAACTGCGAAGGCAATCAAAGCCAGTCCTCTCAAAAAAAGATCTTCAGCTACCGAAAGATAATTTATTTTTTGATTTAATATATCTTCATTCCATTTTGTCGATGCGATTCTTATGGCAATACGCTCATCAATTTTGCCCTGCCCTTCTTTCAACAAATCTTTGAAGCCATCAGCACATGGAAGAGCAAATCCCTTAACAAGGCGAACTTTAATGGCAAAATAGACTGATACTAACAATAATATAATTGCGACAAAAAAAGCTATTCCTGACACCAGTGCCCATTTTTTTGGTATGTCCCAAGACTCAGCGAATAAAGCAGGAATGATAGAAATTACAGTTATTGCAATGCCAGCGCTTGAAATAAATGAAGTGGCTTTATTTTCAACAGTATCTTTTCGTTTCAACTCGGATTCTTGAATATCTTTGGCATATTTATCCAAGTCATCGTAATTTGCTCCTTCCGGAAGCAAGGTGCGTATTTCGTTTAATAGTGCATCCCAACGGGTGTTATCACCTATGACTTGATTCCTTCTGGCAATTGCCTTGTCTGCCACTCTCGCCTCATAGGGTGGCCAAAGTATGAATAAAATTTTGTTAAGCATGGCACCCCCCGGTTCTATCATGCATGATCATCAAGTCAACAAGTGTTTCTGCAATAGGGAATCCATATGGTTTTTGAAGCCATCCCCACTCACCATTAGGATTAATCTCAAGGAATATGAATTTGCCGTCTTGTTCAACTAAATCTATTGCGCCGAATGACAATCCACTCTCTTTAACATAACTGCGGCATAAACTTTCAATTGAAGCTGGAAGTTTGCAAGGATAAAATCCAAGCCCATCTTTTTGTGTGCGCCAATCACATTCAATTATAGATTCGTCATTCGTAATAATTTTTGCTGCTATAACTGCATCACCAATAACTGTAACTCTGTAATCAATTTTTGGAAGTATTGGCTCTTGTATTATACATGGACTTAGCTTGATCTGCTCAATTGTGTCGATGTTTTCAATATTGTTGCTGCTTATTTCATTGGCAAAGATAAAAAAATCTTGATTTGGCTCTTCAATCAAAGGGGAATAAAGAGCTTTAGCAATTGCCCTACCATTATATTTATTGATATTGGTATTTATGATTGCTGGATCGTTAGTTACAACTGTTTGTGGAACTGAAAATCCGATTTTTGAAGCTAGGTATAACTGGCGAACCTTACTTTCCATAGCATCATTATTTACAGGATGATTAATCCAAGTTACTTCGGGAATAAGCTGCAAAGCTTCGAGCCAAGAATACCACTGGTCATTGACAAAGCGCTGAACCGCCAAAGATGGTCTTTCATCATTTGGCACAAAATCAAATGGCTTGCCTGGTCTTCTATTCCAAATGACAGTTACGTCCCTCAACAGATCATAAATTCGACCATTTTTGGAAATAGTTATTTGAAAATCAGGTAGATTTATAGTTGCTTTTTCAGAAATAAGATCTTCGGTATTCAGCCGCAAAAACTCATGCCCTTTGCTTTGTAGCTCCATAACTACAAAATCGACCGTGAGATCCCATTTGTTGGACAGTATTAGAATCATATCGGGTCACTGCCACATTCTTCGATCTTTATTATCTTCACCTTTTTCAATATCGCACTTCTTAGTAACTGGACCTCCTAACCCCGCAGCTTCAATCGCCGGAGGGTGATCGTCTCTACCTTGCCAACGAACCAAATCCGACAGATTATCGTAGTAATAATCTTGGTTAGGTGCTTGCCTGCTTGGGGAACAACATGGCTGAGCAAAATTGAACAGAAAAGGTTTAGTTTTTCCCATTTATAACTCCTTTATCAAAACTCTATTTTTTGGGTTTCTGCGTCAGTGCCGACCCTGCAGCTGTTTTTGCCTTTTTACTAGAGCCGGTATTATGCAAGGTTTTAGATGCTGCTGTCGCGGCCACGGATGATGTAACTTTTTCAGGGGCTTTTCTTTGGGAGAGTGCAGAGCCCGCAGCAGATTTTGCCGTCTTACTTGAGCTTTCGCTTCTGAGGACTTTTGAAGCTGCAGATGCCGCTCTTTTGCTTGTTACCTCTGACTTTTTCATTGTTTCCTCTCCTCAATTGGTGATTTGTATTTCTTTCCGATTTCAACTGGCGACGTATCATTCAAAACAAAAAAAGCCATAATGATCAGAAATGCTGCGAACAGTAAAGCACTGCAAAATCCACCAGCAAGATTAACACCAAATTGCGGCCAAAAACTCCCCAATTTCTTGATTTCGTTTATAACAACGCTTTCTTCTATTTCCTTGCGGATATCACCATTTGCCACTTCAAGCACTTCAGCAGAAAAGGTTTGTAAGGCGTTTTCTGCAGTGCCTTTGGCTCTCAGCAATACACCGTCGGGTTGTTGTTCGTACCAACTCTTGATTTCGGTGTCATCGGGCATTCTTCCATTTTGGTTTTCATAATGCTTCATCCACTCAATACGCTGCTCTTCAACTACAGCAAATGCCACTAACCCGTATAACCAGTTTTCTTTGGAATCCTCAACAAGCTCTCGGTAAACATCAGCTGATCCGGTGTACTTGGGCATAGTTTTACGCTCCTCATTCCTTCTGATAATATCAGTTGGTCACCCCACCATCAAACGCCTCCCGTAGTACCGTCTTCAGCAGCAACTGCGACTGCTCCTTCCGTTCGGCGACCTCTTTTTCCAGTTCATCAATGTCGACCATGAGGCTGTCCACGCGGGCAACAATGGCTTGTTGTTCGGCGGGAGGGGGGAGGGGAATTGAAACTGATGCAACTTGAGGTTGATTTATTGACACTTGCCCAGATGCCTGTTTTGCATTTTGCTGGAAAAAGTTACGTACATTTTCCGTGCGAAAAACCATAGTTAAGAATCTCGGCAAATGGTCTTTCTCAAGTAACCTGATTCGAATATTCATAGCTTCATATACAGTAGCTTCATTTAAGTCATTAACTAATGCTACTTTGCCAATCAACTCGCGACTATTAACACGATTCAGCAATAAATCACCAGAATGTAGGGCATATTGAGTTATTTCATCGTCAGTCAGGATCATTCGTGCGATTTTTGAAAGATCCAATTTACCATCTTGGATATTGTACATCCGCATTGATGGCGTACCTTTGGTTTCCGAATAAAATTGAGCTGGCTTGTAAATGCCATTATTCATAGATGAAACAACATCCCCAAACCTACACGACACCCACCCATCAGGCAGAGCAAGCGGCCTGTCAACGTCAGTTATCCGCGGCAGAATCTTTTCTTTCTGAGTTTTACCATTCTTCACCAGCAGATCTTTTTCGGACTTTATCTGAGCCAGAAATGTTACAGCGTCATATTGAGGATCGTCCTTAACCATCGGATGCTGCTTTCGCCACTCCGCTGTCAGTTTCCCTTCGACCGCCTCTTGCAACACGGCTTGGCGGAGCTGTTTAAGCAACTCTCCTTGCCGGTTCGTTTCAGCCAGTAATTCCCGGTGCTCGCCCTCTATTCGAAAAATCAGGTCGATCAAGCTTTGCTGTTCATCCAGTGGTGGCACGGGAATCTCAACCGATGCGATTTCTTTCATCGGCAAACTGACGTTTGCTGCGCCTTTCATCAACGGGACAAGAACGGTATCCTTGAAATGGGAAAGATACAGGTGCAGAAAACGGGCTATCAGAATGGACGGATCTTTGGGGATGACTGCAGCCAGTATGGTACCGAGAGCGAATTTGCCTGACTGATAGTGTACATAGTTAAGAGTCTTTTTCCCGTGTCCGGTTGAAGATACCAGCGGGATACAGACCGCGTCGGTGTCAAACTGCCACGTGACGCACGTTCTGCGTTCCGCCCCCGTGGCTACCAGCGGGTATGGTCCGGGTGGTGCACTGGCAAGACCCGTTTCACCTTTGATGATCTTGCATAGATCACCTATCTTGGTACGTTTCCACTCACCCATTGCGCCGCCCTTTCTTCGGCAACGCCCTGGCGGACGTCTCAATCTCCCGCACCGTTCTGTCAAAGTCGCTCTCCTGGGCATCGGTGCGGGCAATCCGCTCGCGGTTGAATTTCTCGTATTCCCGTTCCGCGTGCTGCATCGCCAACTCATGGGATATTTTGCCGGCATGGGTCAGGATGTCCCGCTCGTTCAGGGTCATGAACGCGTCCAGTTTCTTGATCCAGTCCCGCATGTGCATCGGAATGCGACGCATGGCCTGCCCTTCGGCAAAAATCAGGTACTGTTCCACCAGGTTGTTCAGCGCCAGCAATTCTTCCCCGTTCAGGTAGTTCTTGGCAATCCCCACATCGTCCTTGCGTACCTTGACCCCGCGCCAGTTGGTCAGCCCCATGTTATCCTTGCTGCTATCGGCCCGCTCGTAGACGATCTCCGCGGCTGTCTTGCCGGAGATTGCCCAGTGCATCTTGTTCTGCACGGTTTTGAAGAAGGTGATGCTGATCTCCCGGGTCGGGTCGTAATCGATGCTGGTAGCGTAGATGTCGGTGATCTTCTGGTAAAACCGGCGCTCAGACGTGCGGATATCCTGGATGCGCCGGATAAGTTCATCAAAATAGTCCAGTTCCTTGCCGGGGTTCTTCAACCGCTCGTCATCAAGGATAAATCCCTTGACGATGTATTCCCGCAACTGCTGAGTGGCCCACTGTCGGAATCGTGTGGCGACGTGGGATTTCACCCGGTAACCAACCGAGATGATCATGTCGAGATTGTAGAAATCAATATTTCTGGTTATTTGCCGTTCACCCTCATTTTGAACTGTTGCATATTTTGCAACAGTTGCTTTTGGCTGCAATTCATCTTCTGAAAAAATATTGCGAATATGCTTTGAGATTACAGACTTATCACGCTGAAACAATTCAGCAAGTTGATTTAACGACAACCAGACAGTTTCATTCTGCAAACGTACTTCAAGTTTTGTGCGGCCATCTTCGGCCTGATAGAGAATGATTTCGGAATTGACAGGTTTTCTAGCCATTTCCCAGCTCCTTCCGCAGCGTTTGCGGCAGCTCGTCGCTCTTCTGAAACGACTGGTGCAGCAGCTCTAAAAGTTCGGCGCTGGTGAAAGTGTGGGCGACTTCCTTGACATGAGGGTTCTTGATATCCAGGTTGTAGCCGTTGGCGGACAGTGCGTTGATGGAAACCTTCCAAGCCTGTTCGCTCTCCTGCCGATTGTGCCACCACTCCTTCAGATTATCGAACTCGCTGCTCTGGATGGGCTTGGTCTTGGAATAGGATTTAACCCCCTCGGGCAGGCGATGTTCCCAGTACCAGATTTCCTCGGTCGCTTCCCCCTTGCTGAAAAAAAGCAGGTTGGTAGCAACGCTGGCGTAGGGTTGAAAGACCGAATTGGGCAGGCGTACAATCGTATGCAGGTTGCAGGTCTCCAGCCAGTGCTGGCGGATGCGTTGCTTGACGCCGTCGCCTGTCAACGAGCCGTCAGGCAAGACAATGGCAGCCCGGCCACCATCCTTCAGGTAGCGGATCATGAGCAGCAGAAACAGGTCGGCACTTTCAGTGGTGCGGTAGTTGAGCGGGAAATTGGTCTCCACGCCGTCGGTCACCGATGCCCCAAAAGGCGGGTTTGCCAGGATCACGTCAACCCGGTCTTTTGCCCTGATGCTGGTGTACTCCCGGTTGAGGCTGTCGGTGTAGTCGAGGTTCGGCACTTCGATGTCGTGCAGGATCAGATTGGTAACGCTAAGCATGAACGGAAGCGGCTTGAACTCCATGCCGTGAATGGTCTCCTGCAGGACTTGCAGGTCTTCCACGTTCTTCACATCCTGCCTGCGAATGTTCTCTATGGCACTGGTGAGGAAGCCACCGGTACCGCAGGCCGGGTCAAGCACCTTCTCACCCAGGCGAGGGTTGATGATAGCGGTCATGAATTCAGTTAGAGCGCGGGGGGTATAGAACTCGCCATAATTGCCAGCGCTCTGCAAATCTCTGAGGATGGTTTCGTAGATATCGCCGAAGATATGGCGGTCTTCCGAGGAGTTGAAGTCGATCCGATTCAGCTCGTTCAGCACCTGACGTATGCAGGTGCCGTTCTTCATGTAGTTGTTGGTCCCTTCGAAAATCTCTCGGATAAGCAAGGCACGGCGATTGCCGGTGGAGATGTCCAGGTTCTTCAGCCCGGGAAACAGTTGTTGATCGATAAAATTGCGAAGGACATCGCCGGTCATCCCTTCATCATCCGCGGCCCATTTCTGCCATTGCAGTTCCGAGGGAATGGGCGAGGTATAGCCGTCCTGGATGATTTCCAGCTCCTGATCCTTGTCGCCCAGTATCTTTAGTGTAATCATCCAGCCGATCTGCTCGATGCGTTGGGCATCGCCGGAAACGCCGGTATCCTTTCGCATGATGTTCTGCAACCGCTTGATGATTGAGCCTATATTTTTCATGGGTTACGCCATCCTGTAGATTTCGGTTTCCAGCTCTTTTACCGCCTGCTGATAGGCTGCCTTGCCACCAAAGAGTTTGACGATCTCAGCTGGAGTGCCGATGGACTTGAAGGGGTCAATGGTCAGCACCTTCATTTCCTCGATATTCTCAATGCCGTCCGTGGCATATTTGTCCAGCAGTGCCTGCAGGACCAGCCGGACCTTGTCGCCATACTTGGTGAAGTAGTCCCGCTTCTCGACCTGCTCAGCTCGTTCCCGGCGGGTCAGTGCCGGACGGTCCCAGGCGATATGGCAGATCAGGTCGAACAGATCCAACCCTTTCTTGGTCTCGTCCAGCAGGTTTTCCAGAATGATGTCATGTTCAGCCAGTTGATCGATGACCGCCTTTTTCTTGTCAGCGTTGTTCCAGCGGGCAAGGAAGTCATCCAGGCTACGGAACTCCTGCCGCAGTCCGTTACGAGTGAATTCCTTCAAGCTGCCGGTGGTAAGCTTGCCATTGGCACCCAGGTACTGTACCCGTTCGTTCAGGACGGAGACATCCACCCCGGCGACAAAGACCTTTGCTTGCGGCTCGGCCACGATTCCACCACCGTCGATTAACTCGGGGCGGTCATAAATTGTTTCCGGCTTGTCGTCGCCAAATGGAATGTCATCACCCGTCTCTTCGTCCATCACCGGCTCATCTTCCGGATGAATATCGGCATCGTCCAGTGCATCGTCCGCCCTTACCTGTTTCACCATGACCGGATCACCGTCAAAGTCCGGATCGGCAAACAGGTCTGTCACGTTGCGGAAATCCATGATGGTGAAATAGCGCTTGTTGAACTCTTCATTGATGCGGGTGCCGCGCCCGATAATCTGCTTGAACTCGGTCATGGAATTAATGTTGGCGTCCAGGACGATCAGCTTGCAGGTCTGGGCATCGACGCCGGTGGTCATCAGCTTGGAGGTGGTGGCAATAACCGGATAGCGTTCTTCGGGATTGATAAAGTTGTCCAGTTCCCGCTTGCCGTCATCATCATCGCCGGTAATCCGCATGACGTACTTGTGGTTCTTCAGCACCTCTTCCGGGTTGGCATTTGCCAGGGCCTGGCGCATACGGGTTGAGTGTTCGATATCGACGCAGAAGACAATAGTCTTATCGAAGGGGTCGGTCTTTCGGAGGAACTCCGTCACCTTACGGGCAACGGTTCTGGTCCGTTCGTCAATAACCAGACTCCGGTCGTAATCCTTTGTGTTGTAGAGCCGGTCATCAACCGGATTGCCGTCTTTGTCCAGTTGACCTTCATCGGGTCGCCATCCTTCCAGGTCAACATTGAGTCCAACACGGAGCACCTTGTAAGGGGCGAGAAATCCGTCGGCGATACCCTGCCGCAGGGAGTAGGTATAGATCGGATCACCGAAGTATTCGATATTGGATACAAACTTGGTTTCCTTGGGCGTGGCGGTCATGCCTATGTGGGTTGCGCTTGTGAAGTAGTCCAGGATCTCTCGCCAGGCTGAGTCGGCTGCGGCACTGCCGCGATGGCATTCGTCCACAACGATCAGGTCAAAGAAGTCGGGGCTGAACTCACGGTAGGCGTCGGAATCTTCGTCGTAGTTGGTTAACCCCTGGTACAGGGCAAGGTAGATTTCAAATGCCTTGTCGATCTTCTTCTTGCGGATAACCGTCATCCGGTCCTTGAAGTGTTTAAAATCACCTCGCTTGGTCTGGTCGATCAGGGCGTTGCGGTCCGCAAGGAACAGGATGCGCTGCTTGGTACCACACTTCCAAAGGCGGTGGATTATCTGAAATGCAGTGTAGGTCTTGCCGGTGCCGGTGGCCATGACGAGCAGAATCCGGTTCTGTCCCTTGGCAATGGCTTCAACGGTACGGTTGATGGCAACTTGCTGATAGTAGCGGGGAGAACGACCCGTGCCGTCATAGAAGTAACCGCAGGATGCAATACGCTCCTGCTGTAGGGTTTCGATACCCTTGTACTGCTTGTAGCGTTGCCAAAGATCCTCAGGGGAAGGAAACTCATGAAGCGCAAGGGCACGCTCAATATTGCCAGAAGTAGCTGTGCGGTCATGTTCGACAAAACCATCCCCGTTGGAACTGAAGGCAACAGGAATATCGAGGGTGACAGCATAGCCCAAAGCCTGCTGGATCCCGTCCCCGACATTGTGGCTGTTGTCCTTGGCTTCGATGACGGCAATGGGGATATTCGGCTTGTAGTAGAGGATGAAATCGGCACGTTTGCGACTGCCGCGGGCGGCACTGGTGCCGCGTACATAGATTCGGCCATCGGTAAAGGAGACCTCTTCGCGCACCTGGCGCTCCAGGTCCCAACCTGCCTTCTTCAGAGCAGGGACAATGAACTGGGTACAGATATCGCGTTCTGAAA
>JAQUEZ010000478.1 GCA_028684915.1 Desulfobulbus sp. | reverse complement strand
TCAGCTTTCAACGGAAACAGGCACAGCGGCAGGCCAGCCAAGGGAAGCACCAGAGATACGAAATACCCACGGCACAGGCCGGGGATCCATTTTAAACGGGAGAGACAACAGATGACCAAAGAATCATGCGAGCAGGAAATGGCAGCGGCAATGGCGGTATTAGATGGCGCGTCAAGAGAGGTGCTTATCGAATCTCTGATAAGCGCATCAGGAACGCTTTACAGCCTCATGAATGGCGAGCCCAGCACCGGCCAAGAAATGGAGCTGGTCGCTGTTCAGATGGCGGTGGAGTTCGTCAAGGATAACCAGACGGCGGCGGTAGAGGCAGAGGCCCTTGCCACCGTCGACCCTGCAAGGGCAACAATCAACTGAGGGTGCGCCACGGAGTGGCGGAGGTCGCGAAGATGGGTAAACTGGAAAATGACATGAATGAGATCAAGGCGATGATGGCGCGGATAATCGACCAAAGCAGTATTTTGAGAGAACGCCTAGGAATTATCGAGCCCGAAAGAAAACGGTTGGCAACGATAATTGATTTCAAGTCACGGCAAGTAATTCGGCCGCGTGAACGCAGTGGCCAATAGGCAACATCACCCAAGCTGCAGGCAGAGTGATTCAATGACAGAGCAAGAGTTACAGCAGATTCAGCAGGAATTCGAGGCGGAATGCAAGCCACTTCTCCAATGGGTTGCCGGGAAGATGGGCGCCATGGTTGGCCGGCGCGAAGTGGTCAAGCTGGCTATGCTCAACGAGGGGCTGAGGAGCTTGGCCTTGCACGCAGCGGAACAGCTCCGAGAACTGGACAACGAGCAACCGGCGGGGCCTGGGGCGGGGGCCAGGCCTATGCCGGGATGTAAACCATTCTTTTTCAATTGAGGCACAGCATGGACTTTCGAGAGCTACAGCAACAGCGATTCACCCGGGCGGCCACGGTCGAACGGACGGCGATCAACGAGAAGGCGAGAACGGTGGAAATTGCCTTCTCTTCAGAGGATCCTTACCGCCGTTATTTCGGGCTCGAGATCCTGGGCCACGAGGCCGGGGAAGTCGACTTCGGTTTCATGGGCAGCGGGCGGGCTCCTTTCCTGGCCGACCATGACCACCGGCAGCAGGTAGGCGTCATTGAAAAAGCTTGGATCGGGCCAGACCGGAAGGGCCGGGCGGTGGTCAGGTTTTCCAGGTCAACCAGGGCGGAGGAATTTTTTCAGGACATCGTGGACGGCATCCGGACGAATGTTTCGGTCGGCTACGAGGTCACAGAGGCGCGGCTGATCGGCACCGACGACAACGGCGTCGACATCTACCGCATGAAATGGCGTCCTTTCGAGGCGTCGAGTGTATCCGTTCCCGCAGACACTACCGTTGGCGTGGGGCGCAGTGACAACCATTTTCAGGAGAACAACAGCATGAACAAAGACCAGAACACCAACCCGCAGACCCCGGCACCCGTCCAGATGAGCCAGAAAAACAACGAGCTTGAAGCAGAGCGCGCCCGTGTGCGGTCAATCCTGGCCCTGGGCGAGCAGCACGGATTCGAGAATGACGCGGCTGGCGCCGTGAAAAACAATATGACCCTTGATGAGTTTCGGGGGCATATCCTAAAGCAGATGAGCGGCAGGTCTCGGCACATTGAAAACTTTACCCCGGAATTTAACGGCCACCGGGGCGCAAGTTTTCCTGCAGGGGGCTCCCTGGGCATGTCTCCGCGTGAAATCGGGCGGTATTCCATCCTGCGGGCGGCTGAGGCCGCATTGACTGGCGACTGGAACCGGGCCGGATTTGAGGCTGAGGTCCACCGGAGCCTACAGCGCACCATGGGAAACCCGGTAGGCAGCAACGGCAAGAGCTTTTTCTTGCCTGTCGAGGTGATGACCTATCAGCGCGACCTGACCACGGCGGGCGACGGCGGCAGCCTCGTTGCCAACCAGCTCATGGCCACCAACTTCATTGACGTGCTGCGACCACACTCCCGCGTTATCGAGGCTGGGGCGCGGAAGTTGACCGGCCTTATTGGTGATTGCGATATTCCACGAAAAACAGGGGGGCTTACCACTTATTGGATTGGCGAGGGAAACAACCTCACCAAGTCCGATTTGGCACTTGATCAGGTTTCGCTCGTTTTCCGCACTGTCGGCGCAGCTATCGACGTCACCCGCAAGCAGCGCTTGCAGTCATCCCTTGACGTTGAAAACCTGATCAAAGCCGACGGCCTTGCAGCTCTTGGCACTGGTGTTGATCGGGCAGCCATCCAGGGCACCGGCTTAAACGATCAACCCACCGGGATTGTCAATATCACCGGGATAAACACCATAGATTTTACCACAGCAGGCATACCGACCTGGGGCGAGGTTGTGGACATGGAAACCGCTTGCGCCACTGACAACGCGCTCCAAGGAGCCTTAGCCTACATGCTTCACGGTACTATCAACGGCACCCTAAAAAAGACCGAGAAGTCGAGCAACACGGCCCGGTACATCCTGGAAGATGGCAAGCTGAATGGCTATCGAGCCTTGGCAACCAACCAAGTGCCGAGCGGAACAATCGTTTTCGGCAATTGGTCTGACTTACTGATTGGCGAATGGGGGCCAGGTATCGAGATCAATGTGGACAACGCATCTCTAAGCCTGAGCGGTGGCTTGCGCCTGGTGTTCCTGCTGTCGGTTGATTGCGCGGTACGGCATCCAGAGAGCTTCACCGTAGGGGCGTAATCACACCCGGAACAATCAGAACGGGGAGTGTTCCGGGTGTTCCAGCGTGGGCCGTCCATCCTGCGCGGGACTCTTCTCCTCTCCGTTCGGTAGAGCCGACCTCTACCCCTCAAAGAAGCGTCGGAAACCCACCGAGCCCGCCCAAGATAGGGGCTTGCTCCTGTTTTGGGCGGGGGTTTTTTGTGCGGGGGAAATTGGGTCCTTCCCGGAGGGGCACAGTCGCGGGTGTTTCGAACCTCGACACATCCCTGGTTACGACTTTGAAAACATCTACTTCCGCTTCCAGGAGGGGGCAAACATGGCCACACAGCGAGATTTAGCGGAACATTTATACCTGAGTACCCGACGGATACGCGACCTCTTGAAAGCCGGGATTCTACCGTCTGGCGGAGCTGGTGCATCGTATGACCTGGACGCCTGCCGGGAGTCCTATATCAATTACCTGCGCGGCTTGGCGGCTGGCCGGGTGCGGGGGGAAGTAGAGGGCACCGAGCCGGGCGGGCCGCGTGATTATGACGAACTGCTGGTCATGGAGCGGTACAGGGCCAAGAAGTTGGAAAACGATCAAAAAGAGGGGAAGTTCGCCCCGGTGGAACTACTCACCGACGCCCTGCAGAAAGCTGGTAAAATCATCGTGGCCAACCTGGAGAGTTTGCCGTTGCTGATGAAACGGCACTGGCCGGAGATTACCGGCGACCAGGTGAC
>JAQUEZ010000153.1 GCA_028684915.1 Desulfobulbus sp. | reverse complement strand
CAGGCTGCTCTGAGGTTGTTCCTGGACTCCCATCATGGCGACTCTCCAAATAGCTAATGATGGCCGGATTATAGCATGTTCAGCTAGTTAGAGCCAGGCTGATGTCTTTTGGGCAACAGGCCGTTGAAATATAAGTTTTACATCATGGACATTTGAAAAGTAAGTTTCATATATTCCAAGACCTGCCCCTTGCACCTTCGAAAAATGTAGTAGAATTAGCTCACTTGTTTCTATCGGCTTCGATACCATCTGCCGGTGCGGGGTGATTGTCGAAGACAGGGAGGAAAACGGATGAAGTATGTAATTATCGGCAATGGAGTTGCCGCGAATTCAGCGGCAGAGGCCATCCGGAAGACGGATAGCGCCGGTTCCATCACGATACTGTCACAGAGTCGGCACTGTTTCTACTTTGTTCCGGCATTGCCGGAGTACCTTGCCGGTGAAAAGGCCGTCAAGGATTTTACGCTCCATGACCGCCAGTGGTATGAAAGGAACGCTATCGACCTGCATCTTGAGACAGAGGTGACCGGTGTCGACCCGGCGGCTAAGACGGTTGAAACCGGGGATGGATCTTCCTATTCCTACGACAGGCTGCTGCTGGCCACCGGGGGTAGGTCGAATGTTCCTCCCCTCAAAGGGGTTGAAGAAGAAGGGGTGATGACGCTCCGTACCATCGACGACGCGGATCGGATTCTGGCGAAACTCCCTTCGGTCCGCAGGCTTCTCGTTATCGGCGGTGGCCTCATTGGCCTCGAAGCGGGAAACGGTCTAAGAAAGAGGGGACTAGAGGTGTCCGTCATTGAGGCAGCCGACCGCCTCCTCCCGAGGCAGACGGATACTGCCGCCTCTGCCCTGCTCAAGACGCAGTTGGAAAGGATGGGTTTTTCCTTTCACCTGGGGGTGCGGATTCGGGAGATAGTACGCCGGGAAACCGGTCTTTCGGTGGCCGTCGAAGGAGGTGCAGAACTGCACTCCGACATAGTTCTTCTCGTTTCTGCCGGAGTCCGTTCGGAGACAGCCCTGGCGAAAACCCTCGGTCTGGAGATTGGTCTGGGAGTCAAGGTGGATGACCGGATGGCAACGGCACAAGAGGATATCTTTGCCGCAGGGGATATGATTGAGCACCGGGGCAGATATTACGGCATCTGGCCCGCCGCGACCGCCCAGGGAAGGGTGGCGGGTGTGAATATGGCCGGCGGGGATATGAGATACGAAGGGACGGTTCCCTCCAACAAGCTGAAGGTCGCGGGGGTGGACCTTGTGGCGATGGGAGAGTTGGACGTGGCCGGTGAGATCGACTCCCTTGTCCGGGTGAATGATGCCCTTCTTGTCTACCGGAAACTGGTGCTGCGGGACAACGCCATCATCGGGGCGGTCCTCCTCGGCGACACACTGGGGGCGGACTATATCCAGTATGCGATACAGACCGGCAGGGACATCTCGGACGAGAAAGACGAAATTATGGAGGAGGGCTTCGATTTCAAACGGCTGAAGCAGGCGGGATGATCGGTGCGGGAAAGGCCCATGGTTTTAGCCCACGGGCCTTTCCCGTAATTTCCGAAACATGTCCGCATCCGATAAACTCAGTATTTTCAGGCTTTAACCTCGAAGAAGCCTTGGGGATGCTTGCACACGGAACAGAGTTGGGGCGCCTCGACGCCTTAGGAAAAATGGGACAGATTTTTTCTCAAATTAGCAATAAATAGATCTGTCCCGGATTTCCATTTTCTTGATTTGCGTCATGGCAAGTAATGCGGAACATCGTTATCGTGTAACCATCAAAGACAGGAGGTGCGAGCGATGACCCCGGGACAATTGGCTATAAAAGAGAAAGATTGGACACAACAGGATGTACCTGAAAACGGCCATGGTTCCCGCACTACAGGAGAAGACGCAAACGAGGTTGCTGCATTTCGCCTGTTCCCTTCACGACTTTTCGTAGAAACTACGACCCGCTGCAACTTGAAGTGCAGCATGTGTGTGAAACAAACCGAAGACTGCGGGATCATTGACGGAGATATGTTGTCTGACGTCTTTTCCGCCTTGGAACCGGCCTTTCCCTCTCTTGAGACTCTTGTCCTGAACGGGATCGGCGAACCTCTTTTGCACCCGGAACTGGAAAACTTCATTCGAAAAGCCAAAGCAGCGATGCCGCAGGGAAGCTGGATCGGATTCCAATCGAACGGCCTCGACCTCAATGAAGTCCGTGCCGCCTCACTGGTCGAAGCCGGTCTTGACCGAATATGTCTGTCCATGGACTCCCTGTCTGAGGACGTCTTCCGTGACATACGGGAAGGTGGAGAAGTTCAGGATATGGAAAGGGCATTTGCCGCACTCGGGAAAGCAAAGACAATGGCCGGCCGCGATCTCCAGATCGGCGTCGAATTTGTGGTGATGCGCGACAACGCCCACGAGCTGCCGTCGGTATTGCGGTGGGCGGCGAAACAGGGAGCGTCGTTTGCCATCGTTACCCATCTTCTTCCTTACGACAGCGAGCATGCCACAAAAATTGCCTATGACCTCAATTCAGAGCAGGCACTTGCGTTTTTCCAGGAATGGAAGGAGCGGGCAGAGAGGGAGAGGATAGACCTGGAGACCTACTTCAAAGTCAGGTGGAATTATCTGCGGTCGCCGGAGGAGCAACGGGTAGTCGATTTCGTTACGGCTATGCAGGCCGAAGGACGAGCTCGCGGGATATCGTTTCACATGAAGAATCTTATGACGAGGGACGAAAAGTGGCTGGAGCGGTTGGCACAGATTTTCGCGGAAGCAGAGAGGACGGCAAGGGAAATCGGCCTTGACCTGTCCCTTCCGGCAATCATACCGAAAAACAATAACGGGTGTGACTTTGTCGACAACGGGAGCGCTTTTATTTCCTGGAACGGCGACGTCCACAACTGTTACTTCCTGTGGCACAAATTCAGCTGCTGGTATTATGGGCAGAAAAGATACGTCAACAACAAGTCTTTCGGCAACCTGGCCGAGAAGGGGATAGAAGAGATCTGGAATAGCCCGGCCTTCATCAAGCACCGGAAAGAAGTTCTGCGAAAGGACTATTCCACCTGTTCCGACTGCAACCTAACCCCATGCGACAACGTGTACAAGGAGGATTTCGAACACGACTGCTTTGTCAACGCCGTACCCTGCGGAAGTTGTTTTTGGTCGAAGGGGCTGTTCAGGTGCCTGCAGTAAAGCCAGGTCGAGGTACCGTATACTTAATTCACCAGGCGGCCAATTGGCCGCCTTTGCTGTTTTCACAATACTCAGGGCACAATCGTTCCCGATCTCGCTATTACTGCCGCGCCAGGCGCCAAAGGATCGAAGTCTTCCATTTCCCGTCGACTACTGCCGGGATTACGTCAAGGCTTCTTGGAGCCAGGTCTTTCCTTGCCACTCTTGTTGCGTAACAAACCTTCCCCCTGGACCTCTGTTTTGTATGCTCACGAAATCAGGTTAAAGCCTGACCAGCGGAAGCTCTCCGGCAATCACCAGGAGCCGCTCGGCAGTCCCCTTGACCTTTTCGATCAGATCCTGGGCAAAATCCATTTCCTCTCCGGTCCGAACATCACCCAATGGCAGACTTCCCATACGGCCGATGGTCGCCGTACAAAGATTTTTCAGACTGGTCACAACCTGGCGAAACGGCAGATTGCTTGCGTCACAGAATTCCGCCAGGTCATACGGCATGACCTTCTCGGCGACAAACTCGTCTCCGACAGCCATGGCCAAATCCCGTTCGAACTCATACCCATAGATCCCGATGTTCAAGAGATCGTAGCTTGGCGCCACCTCGATCCCCGCCTTGCCGAAGGGACTTCATATTTGTAGGTTGGCGGCAGATCGAACATCTGGCAGCCGTCGATCGGATGCAACCTGTCTACTTTACCCCCGAGCCAGCGTCGATCGAACCGCTCGACGACCAGAACCGGTTCCCCAAAGCGCTGCAAAGAAACCTTGGCATCGGCTTGGTTGTTTTAGGCATTCCATCCTCCATTAAAATACTGCCCGGACAGTATTAAAAGCTCAGGGTTGCTTCGGGCTGAATGAAATACTACCTTGGCAGTATTTTATTGAGGCGGAAACATGAGGGCCATAAGTTGTGGGTGTCAGAGCTACACACTTCGTGGAATAGGGGGACCAGGACAATCCCTGTATTTCAATCAAAAGGCGGCCAATCGACCGCCTTTGCATTTTTCAG
The DNA here is from genome assembly GCA_028684915.1 of Desulfobulbus sp. Next base: position 10,161 of record JAQUEZ010000153.1, on the reverse strand, counting down.
AATCCCGGGGCTAGATCGTTCTCAATCCTGCAGATATTGCCGCGCCCAACCGCACATCATTTCCAGGATCGGATAGATGCTTCTTTCCATCTTGGTAAAAATTTTAATAAGAATCAAACTCAGTATCTTGACAATACTGAATTTAGTTAGACAATAAATTCTGTACATCGCATCCTTAAGCGTGCGGGCCACACACTTCCTATTCGGCCGATATTACCACTCCCACGGGGTATGAATCGGGTGAGAAAAGATCGATCACGATAGTACGAAACTTTTGTGTACTATCGCAGCTTCCACCTGGCCCCCCTCCAGAAAGGCGGCCAGGGAAGCCATCACGATTTCAGGGAAATACTCATGAAGAGCGTAAACATCAGCCGTCCTAACGGTAGCGACTGAAGTGATCGTTAAATGGCTGTTTAGACTGTTTCCTTCGGGGCGCACCGGCGCTCCGAAGGATTGCAGCAAAGATCATAGGCCTGAATTATAATACCAGCTGATCAATGTCTGGCTGGAGGAGTCCATGGGTGATCAATGGAAAGGAGAAGAATCTATGAAGAGGATATCCCTGTTGTCCATCGGCATTTTCATCGTGGTTGCTTTTTGGGGGATCAATGCTTCCCGGGCTGCCCAGCAGGAGACCATTCGGATCACTTGCTGGGAAGGGTATGCAGATGCCACGATCGTGAAGGAATTTAAAGATCTGGTAAAGAAGAAATATAAGATCGACGTCGATGTGAAGACCCACTATCCGACCGATCAGGATGAATTTTACAATGCGGCGAAGAATGGAACCGCTGACCTTATTTCTCCGCCGGCGGATCTGGCCAAGACGCCCAGATTCAACTGCTTTAAGAAGAAGAACTACCTGCTCGCAGAGGTGGATTTGAAAAACATCCCCAACGCGAAAAAAATGATTCCTTTTTTTGCGGCAGATAAGTCTCTTATCTATCAACATAAACGGTACGGAGTTCCCTACAATTGCGGTCCTTACGGGCTGGATTACAATACCGAAGTTGTCAAAAAGACCCCGCAAAGCTGGAACATATTCTGGGACCCCAAATACAAGGGGAAATACACCATCAATAACAACTTTCCCAAGTGCAATATATGGATTACCGCACTCGCTCTGGGGTATCGATACGATCAGATATTCGATATCGACAAACTGGACCGCAAGAAGGTTCAAGAGAAGCTGAACGTTCTGGCCCAGAATGCTTACAGCCTCTGGGACGGATCGGCAAACCCTGATGAGTTTCCCCGGTTAGCCCTGGCTACGGATTGGGGCTTCGCAGCAGCGCAGGCAAACAAAAAGGGCGGGAAGTGGCAAATTGCCGCTCCCAAAGAAGGGGGAACGGCCTGGATTGACTACTGGTGCATTACCAAGGCAGCGACAGGATTGAAGAAAAAGCTCTGTGAAGAATGGATCAACCTTCAGCTTTCGCCCAAAGCCCAGGCTGCGGTAGTCAAGAATCAGGGCGTTTCACCGGTTGTAAATGTTGCAGGAGACCTGTTAACTCCGACGGAAAAAAGCCTCTTTCATGTGGGTGACAATGCCTACTTCAAGACTGTTGCGATCTGGCAGGTCATGAGCGAAAAGACGGAAAAGGCGTACGGAGAGATGTGGGAGGCGGCAAAAAAGTTGAGAAAAAAATGACGTACAGCAGGGATGCTGCCAGGGAAACCACCACCATCATCGGGGAAATGGTCGGGAAGAGCGTGAACAGCTGTCGCCTTCAGGCGGCGAATGAAGAAGTTTTCAGCTAATCAGGGGTATCGAAGTAATGGAGCGAAAAAACTGAACGAAAATGACGAGGAGGACAAAATGAAGGCATCTTTTAAGACAATATTTTTGAGTTTCCTTATTATCATTGGAATGGGTCTGGGGACGTATGCCTTTGCAGAGGACGTGGCAGTGAATCCAGCGTGTCTGACGGCCGAGGCGCCGAAACCCGCCGGAAAAATGATACCGGAGGACCTTACCGCCGACCTCAACGTATCGCTTTACTCTCAATACATCTGGCGTGGATATGAACTGAGCAGGGACAGCCTGGTCGTCTTTCCCACCATGACTATCGGCTACAAGGGGTTTGCCGTAAACCTGTGGGCCGATCTGGATACCAACTTTGGATCAGGGATCGAGGATAGGCATTTTAAACTGCAGGAAACAGACGTGACAGTCTCGTACAGCAACTCCTATGAGCCGTGGAAACTGAATTATTCTCTGGGATGGATTCTTTACGACTACCAGCCAACCGCGGGCGAGGCAGATGGAACTATCAAGGATACCAAAAACCAGGAACTCTTTCTGAGTCTCGGGCTGGATACCTTTCTTAAACCAACTTTGAGTATCTATAACGAAATAGAGATTGGACAAGCCTGGTACTTCAGTCTTGGAGTATCCCACAGCTTCGCCGTGTACAAGGACTGGTCCTTGGATCTGGGCGGATGGGTCAGTTATATGCACGACAAGTCGGACTCCGACTTCTCCAATTTTCATGACGGCAATGTTTCGGCCGGCCTGAATATCCCCCTGAACAACTACCTCTCGATCAAGCCGAATCTACAGTACTCGTTTGCTCTCAGTGGAGACGCGGCACAACGCATCAGGGACAACAGCGAAGGCCTATTCCATCATCGCCAGGACAACTTCGTCTATGGGGGGATCATTCTGGACCTGGCAATCTAGCTGAAGATGCCATTCTGCACCTAACAATTGATAAAGGAGGACCCAAAGTATGCAACAACGAATTATATTGTTCCTAGCGATGCTTTTTTTCGGGGTTTTAGCGTTCAGTACGAACAGTGAAGCTATCACCATTAAGAACGTTAAACCCGGCGAAGATGTTTTTTCCTATATAAAACGAGTTAATGGTTCTTTTGACCAGAAACTCTATCAGCAGGTAATCGGTGCGTCAAATGCCTTCAAGGAGGGTGACAAGACTATCGGCGTTGCTGCCGACACTGCTGCCAGCAGGGAAAATGCCCGGAAGCTTTTAGCTAATACCAAAATCAAGGATATCTCCGATCACCCCTTGCTTAATGACGACCTTTATAAATTCATCGCCAAATCAACGAATACTGCCCAGTACAACAAAATAAAAAACTGGACTATGGGGCAGATGAAGACCTATCTCCTGACCAAATCCGAATCTGAAATCAAGGCTGTCATGTTCGGTATGAACAGCGAGGTGGTTGGCTGTCTTCCCAAGCTTATGAGCAATAAGGAGCTGATTGCGGTCGACAGTAAAATCTTCAATCCGCTGCCTGGTACCAAGATCGGTGCAAAAGGCTACCTGAGCGCTCGCATTCAACCAAATTCCCCCACTGATGACCCTGAAGAAATTATGTGGCAGGTGCTTGACAGCTTCTCCTACGCAGTAGGGGATTTAGTCATCGGGACCAACCCGGTGGACGGGACAAAAGAAAGTACTGCAAGAGTGGAAGCATCCCTCAAGGATGTGGTTGATACGTTCAAATTAAAGGGGACTATTCCCTGGTGCGTCTTAGCCCATATTGACATTCAGGGGGAACTGTTTAAAGAGGAGCCGGAACTGGTTGATTTTGAGTTCCAGAGTCTTGCAGGAACTGATGTGGCAAATAAAACATTTGACATTACCGTCGCTAAGATGGTCAACGCTGCAAAATCCCGCAAGGGGCAAAGATACGGGCTGTATTACGAGACCGGTCAGGGCTCTGATTTCACCAATGGTGGTGCAGAGGGCGTTGACATGGTGGTGCTTGAATCCCGCAAGTACGGTTTTGCCCGAGGGTTGAAACAGATCCTTGCTGAAGTCCAACCACAGGGCGCATATACCCATTTTAATGATGTTGCAGGTTTTATCGGACCGGAAGTATTCAGGACCAGAGAGCAGTTAGTTCGCTGCTGCCTTGAAGATATCTTGATGGGCAAACTGCAGGGACTTACTTCCGGTCTTGATATCTGCTCCACCTTGCACATGTCGGTAAGCCTTGATGATCTCCAGTGGTGCCAGGATCAGATTATGCCGGCAAATCCGGCCTATCTCATGGCCCTTCCCACCAGGAATGACCCAATGCTCAGCTACCTGACCACCAGTTATCAGGACCATGTGCGCCTCCGTAACAAATTCGGCTTCAAGGTAAACGATGCCATGTGGGCTTTCTTCAAGCGTATCCAGGTCATCGATAAGAACGGCAAGCCGACGAAACATTTCGGCGACCCCGTCTGGGTGTATTATCAGTACCGCGTAGCCAAGGGCGACAAGCGGGCTCAACAAGTAATAATTGCTGAAGGCAAAAAGAAGTTTGATTCGATTTATACTACCTGGCTTAAGACCGGAAACAAGGTGCCTCTGGCCTCCGGGTATGGAAAAAATACCTGGGATCTGAATCCGGGACTTGACAAGAGAATACGGGAACTCTACGCTGATGCGAAAAAAGCTATCTGGGCGGAGTTTACTCCAGCGTTTATCAAGAGTGTTCCTGATTCAGTTCAGCTTGCCACCTTGTCCAAGGATCGTGAAAACTACATCGTACATCCTGAGTCCGGTGAACAACTGAATAAACAGTCAGTGGCGACCCTGCAAAAGCTGCGAGATTCGTGGCATGGCAAAGCCCCGGATGTGCAGATTGTCATATCTGATGGTTTAAATGCCAATTCAATCATGGGTCACGAGCAGGCACTGACATATATCACGGCGTTGAGAAAAGATCTTCACGCTGCCGGCATGACCGTTGATAAGAGCAACCTTATTATCACCAGCGGCCGTGTGCGTGCAGGCTACATGGTTGGAGACATACTGTTCGACAAGGCAGACCCGAATAAGCCCCGTGCCGTAGTCCACATAATCGGCGAGCGTCCGGGTACCGGCCAGAACGCCTTCTCGGTGTATATAGCTGCGCCCAAGGCAAAACTCTGGGCAGAGAAGAAGGTCGACCACGATATCGTGAAAGTGGTGTGCGGTATCTCCAAGCAGGCTACAAAGCCGGAAGATGCAGCTAAACAGACAGTCACATTACTCAAAAAAATGATGGCAATCTAAAATAGGTTGAGCCCCAAAGAGGTAGCGTACCGAGACCTCTTTGGGGCTTTCTTTCATCCCTGTCCAACTGGCGGTCTGCAATATCATTAGACTCACAGAATGAATCGAGCTTCTGAAAATGGATAAAGAGCAACCGACAGCTCATTCTGACCACATCGCCCCTCCCCTATCCCAGAAAATAAAACTTTATATTGCAGCACTACTCTCAGTTCCCTTTTATCGGTATGGGGAGATCGGTAATATTTTCTATACTGTTGGGAAAAACATCCTTGATGGCGTAATCCTCTATACCATGTTTTCCATGGCAGAACAGGAATTCAAAGTTGCTGCTATTCTTGGTGTCCTTGTGAAATATGCGTATCCGGGCATAACCATGATCGCAAGCAACTATACTTCTGAATTTATCGACCACCTGGAAGCGGCGCGTGATATAAAGATTCAGATCGGACGTCTGATCAGAGTACATGTAGGAATTGCTATGGGACAGTCCTTGGGCGCTGTATGCCTTTTACTCTGCTTCCCGCCGGTATTTCTGTACTTTTTTGCAGGCGTATCCTTTAAGGCGCATCTACTGGTGGCGGTTTATTTACTGCATCATGTGTGCGACGGATCATCACAAATAATCGAAGGAAGAACCTGGTTTAAAATCATCGAAATCAAAATCCGCAGAGGCGACAACGTAAAACTCGCACAAAATTTCTGGGTCATTTATACCCTGGCTCAAAACTTTCAGCTTCTGTTGGGGCAGCTTTTTATCTGGACAGCATTAGGCATAACCACTAAGTTTTCTCCTGATCTGACAGCACCAATACTAAGCATGACAGTTTATAGTGGATTTTTATTCGTCGTTATCTCTAAATTTATTCTTCCCGTTACCTACAAATTAAAACTGTGCTCGTGAATTTCGCCCTGCTTCTCTGGCGTCCGGCTTCCGGTTAACCTATGCTTGAAATTAAAAATATTGATTTTTCACTTGATGACAAAAAGATTCTTGATGGCATCTCCGCGTGTTTTGAGCCCGGCAAGATTCATGGCATCATCGGGCCGAACGGTTCCGGTAAATCCACCTTGTTAAAAAATATCTGCAGAATCTGGGAACCCCAATCCGGTTCCATAATAATAAATGGTAGAGACTATACTGTAATTCCAAGAAAAGAGCTGAGCACGCTGGTTACCCTGGTTCCGCAAAACACAGCCATCGGTTTTCCGATATCGGTATTTGACATTGTTTCCATGGGACGAAACCCGCACTTGGGAAGGTTTGAAGGTTTGCGGCAAAAAGACCGGGAAATAATCGAGAGGGCATTACAGCAGACCAATATTTATCCTTTGAGAGACAGAAACATCAATGAATTGTCCGGTGGAGAGGGCCAGTTGGCAATAATAGCCAGAGCCCTGGCGACAGAGGCGTCTTTGATACTGCTTGATGAGCCAACCTCCGGGCTTGATGTCAAACACACGCTGGAGATTGTTTCTATTTTATACGAACTCAAGGAACAGGGCAAAACCACACTGGTGACCATCCACGATCTGAATCTGGCAAGAAAGTTTTGTGATACAATATCTATACTGTATCGTGGGGAGCTGTTTTATTCGGGCACTGCGGAGGGTGCATTTGCTGAGGAAAACATTAAAAAGGTTTTTGAGGTAAATGTGAGGGAATATACATTCAATGAGGCCACCTTCCTCGATTTTTATAAATAGTTTCCATCCGGAAACGGTTTTTTTTGATTCGGCCACAGGCAGCCTATGCTGTCCAATCCGGTGAGGCCGGATTGTCGCCCTGACTGCGTCAATCAGCAGTCTTGTTTGTGCGACATACAGATAGTACGTCTCCGCACAATCCCTTGATTTTGACTCGCCCGGAGGACTCGCCCTACGGGCAGCCTTCGCTGTCAACTTTTGCAGGCAAAAGTTTCTTGTCAGGACAAAAATATCTTCGTTTCCAAATTGGAAACCACTAGTTTCACATCCGGAGTTTCCGGATGGAAACTAAATAAAATATACCTGGAACTGCTACCATGCGTAAATATCTCATAATTACAGTCACTTATCTAGCATACTGTCTCATTGCTGCCGCTGTATCTTTAGCGGCGGGTAACGATCAAAAAACTGTTCCACCTCTTGATTTGGAAAGGTTGAAAAATGAGCTGAGCTTTGTCAGGGGCAAGACAAAAGCTGAGGGACCATGGCCTCGGGAAGTACGCTATACCTATAAAATATATGATTTTAAAACTGATACGTTCCACCAGGAAGCAAAAACCTTTGTGCTAAAAAAGAAGCCGCTGCGGATAATACCGCACGCAGTGGGCGTTGCAGAAATATTATGGGCAATCTGCCCGCGTGATAGATTGATTGCATTTAATGAGTTTTCTGCTGATCCTGACTCAAGCTTCATAGCTGAAAAGGTGCGAGAGAAAGGGCCGATTTTTAAATCGAAGCAGACAGAACTGGTTATCGGTTATCAGCCTGACCTGGTTTTCACCGTTTTTTATTCCAGTGCGGATTTCAAGGAAAAACTTAAACAGGCAAAGATCCAAAGCTTTGACCTTGGCTATTTTGGAACAATTGAATCCATAAAAAAGCAGATTCTACTCATGGGAGATGTTATCGGTGAGGAGAGTAATGCGCAGGCATTGGTAACGCTTATTGAGACAAAGATCCGGGAGCTGAAGGGTAAGCTCCCGCGAAGAGACCATCCGGTCCGTGTTCTGTACTATGATGAGGGCGGTTATGTTCCCGGCGCATCATCCAACTTCAATTCGATCTGCAAAATAATCGGTGCAGTCAATGTCGGGGCTGAGCAGGGAATAAAATCCTGGTCGCAGATTGACTACGAAACCCTGCTTAAGTGGAATCCGGACGTAATTATTGTTCCCGGCCGCAGTAAGCTTAAAGAGCTTCTTACGTCAAACCGGGTGCTGTCCTACGCCCAGGCCATTAAAAACGGTTCTGTTTATTACGTTCCCAGTGTGTATCTGAGGGTTGAATCCCAGTACATTCTCCTGAGTGCGGATTTTCTCGCTGGCCTCATCTACCGGAAGTCCCAAAAGCCATTATGATTAAAAAGGACTTTTATATATTTTCAGCCTTGCTAGCCCTGATTATTGCGGGAGGTTTTCTCGCTTTGTCATCAGGCTCGTGGCCGATTTCCGGTTCCCATGTGCTCTTTATTATTTTATCGAAATTGGGGCTCTATGCCGGCACCATCAATGACGTTGAAGCTACCATTGTCTGGGATGGCCGGCTTCCGCGCCTTCTGGTTGCTCTTCTGGTAGGTTTTTCCCTTGGCGGAGCAGGTACGATCATGCAGGGTATATTCAAGAACCCCATGGCCAGCCCCGGTGTTATGGGCATTGATTCGGGAGCTGCGCTGGGCGCCGTGCTGGTCATTTACCTGGGTCTGGCATCAGGTTCGCTGATAGCGCTGCCGTGTGCAGCTATCATTTTTTCCATACTCACCCTGATCCTGGTTTTTGCCATTGCGACCTCGCGGGGGCGGACTTCCATATCAACGTTGCTGCTTGCAGGCATTGCCCTTAATCTGGTGCTTGGCGCTCTAACGTCTTTTATTATCACCCTGAGTACCAGGGAGTTCGACGTGGGTCGGGTGATTGTGAATTGGCTCATGGGTGACCTTAATAACCGCTCCTGGGAGCATGTGTCCATAGTCTTTCCGACAACTGCTATAGCGCTGCTGGGTACCCTGTTTTTTGCCAAGGATCTAAACATTCTCATGCTCGGAGAAGAAACCGCATCAAACCTTGGGGTCAACATAAAGCGTGCCCGCAACTGGCTCCTGCTATTTTCTTCAATCGAAACCGGAGGTGCCATTGCCGTCTCGGGTGTTATCGGTTTTGTCGGGCTGGTTGCACCTCATATTATGCGCAGCCTTGTCGGGCCGGATAACCGGAAGCTGATATTTTTTTCCGGGATGCTGGCAGCGGTTTTTATTATCTACGCAGACCTTTTTGTGCGGCTTATCGTAGCAGTTGATCTGAAGGTAGGAATTCTTACTTCAATGCTCGGCGGTCCATTTTTTATCTATCTGATTGTAAAGCACAGAAAACAGTTTCAATATATATGAAGGGAATCTCTATGCAGGACACTATGGCAGCCGGAGGCAGCACAACAGAGCTTTTTGACCGGTACGCTCACAAGATTCAGCAGATAAAAGCTGAAATTGCAAAAGTAGTAATTGGTCAGGAAGAGATGATCAGCCTGATGATTTATACGTTTCTCTCCAAGGGTCATATACTGCTTGAGGGAGTGCCCGGGCTGGCAAAAAGCCTTGCGGTTGAAACATTCGCACACGTGATTGGCGGCAATTTCAAGCGCTTCCAGTTCACTCCCGACAAGATGCCCAGCGATATCACCGGCACTATGGTGTGGAATGAGAAGGATAGGAAGTTCGAATTTTATTTTGGCCCCATCTTTTGTAATATTTTCCTTGCCGACGAAATAAACCGTGCTTCGCCGAAAGTTCAATCTGCCCTGCTGCAGGCGATGCAGGAAAAGGAAGTGACGGTTGAGTGCATGCGTTACGATATCCCGCATCCGTTTATGGTGCTTGCTACGCAGAACCCCATTGAGCAGATTGGCACCTATCCGTTAGCGGAATCCCAGGTTGACCGTTTCATGGTGAAATACGATGTCGGCTATCCGCAGAAGGATGAGGAGTTTGAGCTCATACTGAGAAAAAATACCAACTTTGACCAGCTCAAAGCTGAGATACAAACGGTTCTTACCCTTGATGACATAATGGCCATCCAGCAGCTCATCCATGACCAGGTGAAGGTGAGCCAGAAAGTCATGAGCTACATATTGAATATCTGTATTGCCACACGGCCCCGTGATACCTATGCCGCACAAAAGCTGCATGCGGATATCCATCAGTACATCAGGCTCGGGGCGTCTCCCCGGGCGTCCGAATCGCTTCTGGCTCTGGCAAAATCATTTGCGTTCAGCCAGCACCGGGACTTTGTCAATTTTGACGATGTAACGACCTGCGCCGGGCATGTGCTCAGGCACCGCATACTGCTCAACAGCACTGCGATGTCTCAACAGATCAACGCCGACATGCTCGTTCAGGAAATCCTGAAAATGATCGAGCCGTACTGATGCCCATGGCAAAATCAGA
>JAQUEZ010000152.1 GCA_028684915.1 Desulfobulbus sp. | reverse complement strand
CGACATCGACAGCGAGGTGAAGCGGCTGGATGCGGTTATCGAAACGCAAAGCACCGCCCTGGTCGAAAAGCTGGAGCACCTGGAGACCTTGAAAAAGGAGCTTGCCACCGGAAGTGATGAACGTAATGCACTGTACGGCGATAAGAATCCCGACGATGAGGAGCGTCGTTTGAACAAGGCGATTGCTGATGCCGAAGGTGCCGAGAAGCTGGCCAGAGAACGGAACAATGAACTCCAACAAAAATGGAATACAGCGAAGGCCCATGTCGAATCGCTGAAGAAACGCATCGACCAACGAGAGCCTGAGCTGAGAGAGCTGGAAGCCGAATTCTCCGCAGCGCTGGCGTCCGTAGACTTTCCAGACGAAGAACAGTTTTTGGCGGCCAGACTTCCCGCTGAACGGAAGGCTGAGCTGGCGGCCATGGCCAAGGATCTTGATGAGCGGCAAACAGATCTGAAAGCTAGACAGAAGGATCGGGAAACGCGTTTAACCACGGAAAGGGACCGCAAGATAACCGACAAGTCGCTGGAAGAGCTCGAGCCCCAATTCAGAGAGAACGAGGAAGCACTGAAAGAGCTGCGGGACATCATTGCCGGTCTCAAGCACAAGTTGAGTGAGAATACGGCAGCAAAAGAGCGGATAAAGGAAAAGCAAACTGCTATCGAGGCCCAAAAAAAAGAATGCCGCCGATGGTCGAACCTCCATGATTTGATTGGTTCTGCCGATGGGAAAAGATACCGCAATTTTGCTCAAACCTTGACCTTTGAAATGATGATCGGGCATGCAAACAGGCAATTGCAGAAAATGACCGACCGCTATCTGTTGGTTCGAAACGAGGCGCAGCCACTCGACCTTGACGTCATCGACAATTATCAGGCAGGTGAAATACGATCCACGAAAAATCTTTCCGGTGGGGAGAGCTTTATCGTCAGCCTGTCACTCGCGCTGGGTTTATCCCACATGGCCAGTAAAAACGTCCGGGTGGATTCACTGTTTCTGGACGAAGGGTTTGGCACCCTGGATGAAGAAGCCTTGGACACAGCACTGGAGACCTTGTCAGGGTTACAGCAGGATGGCAAACTGATCGGTGTCATATCGCACGTATCAGCCCTGAAGGAGCGGATCAGTACGCAGATCCAGGTCACGCCTCAAACCGGTGGCAGGAGCCTATTGTCAGGGCCAGGTTGTCATCGATTAGGAAAAAATTCTGGGGCACATTAAGTTCCCCTTATCAAAAAGACTCAATAGCCAATCACAGTGGAGCACACCGACCATCCAGATCTCTTCAGTAGTCAGGGGCTCGCCTTTTTTGAGCAGCAGGGCGCGGCCGTGCTCCTTGCCGGCCGGAACGCTCACCTCGGCGCCCTGCTCACTTCGGAACGGGCCCTCTACTACCTGAACATTCTCTACAGGTTGTTGCTGTTCAAGCGCGACTACGAACTTGAACCCCTCTACGAAGACATCTTTCAAGGCGTTCAGCCGCCGCTCTCCACCCAAGACAACGAGTACAGTCAAAACCAGTTCCGCACCGACTTGGGCCAATTGACCACCTGGGAACTAGTCGATTACCGGATCGAAAAGCAGCGCCTGCGTGGCTACCGCGACAATCGCAAACGCAAATTCCGCTATAGGCTGACCGATGAAGCAGTTGCCTTTCTCGAATGGCTTGAACAGCGCTATCTGGACGACATCCAGCGCAGGGGCAATGATACCCGTGATCTCCTGGGAGAGAGCCGGGGCAGCCTGGGCGAACTGTTGCGGCTTTTACATCTATTCAAACTCGGGGAGGAAAACCAGGAGGATACTGCTCGCCGTATACTCTTTCAGCTCTTTAAGACTGGCGACCTTTGCCAGGAAATCACGGTCAATCTGGCGGACCTGAACGGCCGTTTGCTTTTTTTTCTGGTGCAGCATTACCGGATTGAGGAGGTGCGCACGCTGATAGGGGAGATCGAATCCTATGTGGACAATTTCCTCCAACAGATCTTCAACCTGCGCCAGGAGATCATTCCCCTGCTTGAACGATTGAGAAAGGAAAACAACATTAACAAGATTCTTGAATGCCACCGAATCATGGAAACGGAGAGACAACGGACACCGAACCTTCTGCAATCGCGAAGGATGGTCCATGTTGCCTCAATTCCGGAGAACTTGCAGGCTTTCTTTGAGGAACAGGGCAGCCTGGATAAACTCTTGCAGCGCATTAATAACGCGTCCATGAAAGTGTGGCAGAAACTCCGTAGCCATCTGCGCGAACTTGAGCGGAAAAACAACCGGCTGCAGGATATTCGCTGCCGCATCGAAGAAATCGCCACACTGGATGCACAGGCCGATGCGGCGGGTTTCATGAACGACCTGCTTGGCCAACCGCTGTGTTGTTTTGATCCCAACTACTGGGACAATCAGGAAAAGGCCGAGCCGCCGATCCCGCGTAAAAGGCTTACCCGGCAGAGTGAGTTTCCCAGACAATATCTCGGCAGCAAACAAAGCCAGGGCAAGGTAGTCGAATCCATGGAAGAGGCTCGCCTGACCCTGCTCCAGCGTTGGATCAAAGAGAACATTCCCTTTGCTGTAGAAGAACAATTGGGCCTGCTTTCCGCAGCGCATATCAACTCTTTTGACGACTTCAGCAAGGTCATTGAACTGGCCCGGGCAGGCCTGCTGACCGATGGCAAGCGCCTGGCACGGCTCCACTATAGACTCACGCCCGAGGAGCAGCGCATTCTGCTTTCCCTTGCCGAACAGCAACTGCACTGCCCGGAACTGGTCATCAGTCCTCTTCCATCATCACTGGCCAAATCATGGAAATAGCGCTCGCAAACATCCTGCAACGGCATGGTGACAGAGTCCGCAAGGTGCTCAACATTCTGTTGGAAAGTCCCTATTTCTACATGGACGACGATCACGACTCCTACCTCTTCCTCCGCCGGCATCGCTCTGAATTTGCCGAATTTTTCAAGCAGTTTTACGGATGGACACTGCAACTCGATGCAAAATGTGCCCGGCTCTATAAGGCGGAGTGGCATAACACGGCCATCACCCCGGCCAACAGGTCGCTCTTTTCCTTCACTAAACGCGATGAATGCATCGCCTTCATGATCCTCCTGGAATTTTTCGAACAGCAGCTGGAAGAAAACGGCATGACCGTTGAGGACAGGCACAACCTGCGCTTTCATTTCGGCGATCTTCTCAACTACAGCCAAAAACGCTTCATGGAGATTTTCCCGGCCAGACAGGCCGAATACAGCCAGGACAGGGTGCGTGAAAAAATCTGGAAACCGGTAATACCGGAACTGGAAAAGTATCGTTTTCTCAAGAAAATCATACCACCTGAGGATATACAGACCTCAGTCGGAGAACTGATCTACGAGGCCCTGCCCGCCCTCTACCATTACAACGGCGCGACCCTCTCTCGTATGATTCCAGAGCTGGCCGTCATCGAGGAGGTACAGAGTGACGACTGAGACCTATTCGATAGAGCGCATCCGCCTGCTCAACTTTCACAACTTTGTCAACGAAACCATAGACCTGAAAGATGGTGGGCACCTTTTTTTACTGGGCGACAACGGCTGCGGTAAAACTACGGTCCTGGATGCGGTGCACTACGTTCTCACCGCTGGCAAAGAAATGGAGTGGAATTCAGCTGCCCGGCTTAGTGGCACCAAGCGGGACGGTCGCAGGGTGCAGGGTATCGTCCTTCGCTACAACATCGACACCGGCCCTCTCAACAACGGCGGCGCCATTACCTATGCCGCGCTGGAAATCGCTGGCCGCCACGGCAAACCGTTGACCATCGGCATCGGCATTTCTGCAACCGCCATTGATGAACGAATCGGCTTCTGGGGCTTTATCAAGGAATGCACCCTGGACGATCTGCCCTTTACCACTGATGAGAACGATCAAACCCGCCCCAGCTCCCGTCAGGAGTTTAAGCAGAAGTTGGGCAGCAGCCACGGCTTCTACACCAATCAGACTGCCTACAGAAAGGATCTGGCCGATCGTTTGTTCGGCGGCGAAGAGAGTTATCTCGATATTTGTCGCTTTCTCGCCATGGGCAAGTCGTACAGGGAGATCTCAGCAGGAGCTGCAGATTACCACCAGCTCTTTAAATCGCTTCTTCCGGAGCCCCGCAGTTCGATCTTTGAGCAGATTATTGTGGCCCTACAAAGTCTCGACGAGTCGCAAGCCCTGCTCAATGACCTCAAACGCAAACTCGACTGGCTCCATGGTCTGCGCGACAAAATCGATTCCATCTCCGAATTTCGCCAGGGCGAACTGCGCTATGAATGGCTGCTCCACCATTTCAACATCGAGCAGACCCTGGAAAAAGAACAACGCTGTAGGGAGGGCCTTGATCAATCGATTGCGGAACTGGCTGCGTATCAGGAACAACTGATCGAACTCGAACGGCGCGGCCTGGACATTGAAGGACGGCTCCATACTCTGCAAATCAAAGACAGCGCCGGTTTGGTCATGCAGGAAAAAAACTGCCAGGCCGAATTGCAGCGAAAACAACAAACGCTGGACAGAGAAAAGGAAGCGGGCAAAGGCTTACGGATACAGCTGAAAAACAGCGAGCGCGAACTCCGAAAAGTTCGGGATGCTGTTGATAAACTCCTCAAACGGCTTCAGCTGGAGCTGGCAAGGCACGGGGCGGTTCTGCCGTTTAGTCTGAGCGAGCTGCAATTCGAGATCGAAGCCATCAGCAGGTGCAATAATCCGGAAGCCCTTACCCTTCCCTCACCACAGCCAACCCTAGCCCAGTGCGACCAGCACCTGCATAAGATAATTGAAAAAAAAATCATTATCTTGCAAGGCTTACACCAATACAATGAGCGCATCCTTGCGCATCGACAGGAGAGAGAACACCTGGAGAAACGGCGAGAGCTCGTGCCCCAGGTTGCTGGATTCGAGGCTTTCGAGCAGATGCTCAAGAACAACATGATCTCCTTTCGGCCTCTATTTCAAGGGCTGGAATGGTCGCCTGCCGTGAAGCAGCAGCAACGCAACTCCATTGAGGAATGTATCGGGGAAGAGATCCTGGCTGCCCTGCTGCTCCGTTCATCCGATTATTCCAAGGCACGGGAACACTGCACCGATTTTCCCGGCCTACGAATCTGCCAGCCCATTTCTACTATTAGCGAACTGCCCCAGTGGATGCGTCACTGCTTTGATCTTCGTGAATCCGATCCGGATTGCCTGCGAGCCCTAGCCTTGGAAATGGAGAGTACAGAACGACAACCCGCAGTGAGCATGATAGCCGGCAAACCGGTCCTTGCCTTCCGCAGCCATGAGCGGACCCTGCTGCAATCCCCCGCCCGTCTTATCGGTGCTGAAAGCCGCAACAAGGCACTTGCTGACCGGATCAACCTGCTGAACGACACCATTCAGGAGTGCGAACGCCAACAAAAAGCACTGCAGAAGCAGCACGACGACCTGAACAAAGCCCACCACATCCTGCAGGAGACGAAGGAGTTCGTCACCGAAAGTCTTGCGCAGGTACAGCAGGGTGTTGCCGAAATCCGCAATGCCAGTCGCGACCTGGACGCCCTCACCACGCAATTGGACAGGCAGCAACAGTCAGAACGCAACGCTCGACAGGAGGTGGAGGTATCTTCTCGGCGAGTAGCGGAACTCAAAGAGCTCATCGATAGAGAGGGGCTCATTCAGCTTGAGAAACGAATAAAGAGGCTCAAGGAGGAACAGCACCAACTCAACCGGGACAAGGATAATCTCAACCAGAGCCTCGGCGGTAAAAAAAAGGCGAAAGAGCAATTGGAGCAGGAGCTTGAAGCTCTGAGCCTCAAGCGCAAAATGAGCGACGAGCAACTCACAGCTGTTGCAAACCGGTTACAAGGAACACTGGAGCCCGGTACCGACCCTGCCTACTTTGTCCTGAAAACCAAGAAAGGACAGCAATTTAAAAACCGTGAGGCCATAGAAAAGGAAATCACATTTCACCATGAGGCGATTATCAAGGAGGCGGAACAGGTCAAGATTCGGCTCAACGACCCCGAGTTCGGCGGCGCCTTTCGCTTTTACTACGAGGAAAGCCTCAATCAACTCCACGACTTTCGCCAGCAGCCCCTTGCCGCCATCTTTGAGTTGCAGAGCAAAAATCTCAATGAGCAGCAGGAAGTGATGAATGAGCGGACACGGGAACTGTTCAAGAAAATCATCATGACCGATCTTATGCAGTATCTGCGCGGCCATGTGGGAGAGCTGGAAAGTATGGTCAAACGAATCAATTCGCTGTTGCAGAACAGGACCTTTGGCAATCAGCGCTACAGTTTCAAAATCCGCCCAGTTGACGAGTTCACGCGTTTGATCGGCATGATCAAAAAAATCAGCCCATTTGACCCGGCGGGCGAGAATGAGCTGAAGCAATTTTTCGAGGATCACCGGGACGCCATCATCGCCACCGAGCCGGGCACCATTCCTGAAGAGCTCGATTACCGCAACTGGTACCGCTATGAGATGCTGGTCTCTACTGTCGGCGAAGAGGGCCAGGTGATCGACCGTCGCAACAAGAGCCTGGGCTCTGGTGGCGAGCAGGCAGTGCCCAATTACCTACTCATCCTCACCATTGCCCACTTCATGTACCGCGGCAAGAAGATACGGCTGCACACTTTGCTCTTTGACGAGGCTTTTTACGGCATTGATGCCGGTCGGCGGGACCAGATACTTGGCTTTGCCACCGATCTTGACCTACAGCTCTTCATCGCCTCACCCGACCAGGACGGGGTACGGCAGGAGGTACGCAATTCGACTACCATCCTGGTGAAAAAAGATGCCCGCTATGATGTGCATCTCTATCCCTTTCACTGGGTCAACCCGCTTGGCCGACAGATGGGATTGTTTGATCAGCCGGCAACCGACAAAGACATTGCTTTTGGCGAGGAACTGTAATGGCCGAAAACGGCTCGTTTCTCACCGATATTTTAGGGAAACTTGCGCGAAAATACGAGCGCACCGGAAAATTGGGCGGGACCATGAAGCTCGGCACCGGGCTTCTCCATGATCAACTGCAGAAACTGCATCAGTTCTTTGGGGTGGATCCGATCCGAATCAGCCGCAACGAAGAGGTTCGGCTCCATCTCGACCATCTTCTGCAGCAGGGCAGCGAAGCATTCTGGTTGACGAGAATCGAAGAGGCGCTTGAAATCCCGGTCAAACACAGGCCCAAATGCAATCAAGATGAACAGAACGCGGTCCTGCTCGACCGCCTTCGCCTTGGCTTCCCACAACTGCGTGACCTGGTTGATTATCTTGCTGAGAATCCCGAAGAAATGCGTGGATTGCGCACTGATTCTACAAGCGATACCACCAACCGTTGTTTTCAACTGGCCAAAACCCTGCAATACCTACTCGACAATACCGAACCTGTAACAGTGTCTGAGCTTGGCGCCCAATTTTTCGAGAGCAGCAAGGCCTTGCGCCAGGGTGAACTACGCACTTTATTGCTTCGTTGGCTTAGACTCTCCCTTCGCGATGCCGACTTGAGTGACGACGAAGATCAACTGCTTGAAAATTTTCATGTTTACCATGACCGCTTGACCGTCAATGCGGTGTTGTTTGGGCCAGTGATCTACCGTAAACACGGCCAGGAATTCGACTGGATATACCAGCTATACAAGCAAGGGGAAGCGGCCACCCTGAACTGGGCCAACCTTATGGAAATGGAAAACATGTCCTGGCGTGATCGGGAAGACGATCCTCCCCAGCTGATTTGCTGCGAAAACGAGGCGCCGTTCAGTCAGCTTATGCGCCAGCAGCCTGGGAACGCCTATCTCTTTACCGGTGGATTCCCAAACAGCGCCGTGTGTACCATTTATCGCCTGCTTGCTCCCCAAGCATCCCGCTGTCTGCACTGGGGCGATTCCGATCCGAATGGACTTCGTATCGCCTCAATTTTGCATGCGCTCTTTCCTCTGCAATTGTACCGCTGCAACATCGAGACGCTCAAACGATGCGAGCAGTTCCTCCTGCCCCTGACTGACCGACAAAAGTGCGTGGCTAGGGCAATGCTTACCCCCGGAGGGTTCCCATTTCAAGACGAACTCCGCTTTACCCTTGCTCAGGGTTGGTTGGAACAGGAAAAATGGTGCCCGGATCAGGAAACGTAACCTGTTGTTTTAGAGGTGGCACCAATAGACTAACCACCATCTGTCGGTCAAAGACATGGTATCTGTCTATTCAACGTCATGTTTCTTTGTTTCTTCCAACACACCGTTTCTTCTTTCTTGGTCGAAGGCCTGAGTTTCTTGCCTTCTTTGATCCGTCAAACTGGCAATAAAAAACGGCTGCCCAACCGTCATGGTCGGAGCAGCCGTTTGCGTTGCTGGGGTTTCTTCGTTTCTTCGAATTATTCGCGATCAGTTATCGGCTCTTCACAGCGGCACCCTTTCCCGATCTTCTTGGTTGGATGGCAGGAAAAACTCCAGTCAACCTGATCGGCTGGCAAAGTCGAATGGACCGTGCCTATGGTGAGTCCGCAGTGTTGCAGCACATTCTGTCTCGCTGCCGAGAGTGAAGCCGCTTCGATGCTGAATGCTCCAGTGAACTCAAAAACTACCGGAATGTTGTACCTTTTCATGCTCATCAGCCCCTCCTCTCACGCCGCAACGGGAAGTTCGTTTGTTGCGGAAACGTCTTCCTGAACACCAATAATAATCCCAGCCTTGTCGAGGATAAAGTCGGCGGCGTGCTGGGCCTTGGCAGCGGCGGTGAAGATGGCTTTGCTGTCGCCCTGGAGGATCTGCAGCCAGTTATGAATATACTCCGGATGGCGCATGTTCTCAAAGGGGATGCCGGTGTGGGCACCGAGGAAAGCTGCGCCGATCTCAGCCACCAACTCCTCGAAGGCATAACCCAGATCACCGAACCGGGTGCCGAACACCCGGTTCAACCGGTCGGCATGCCCGGTCCAATGACAGATTTCGTGATAACCAGTTGAAAAATAGAAGTCACCATGCTCGAAGCTGGACCGATACGGCAGAAGCACCATATCCGGACCCGGCAGGTAGCAGGCCTTGTTGCCGCCATGCTTCAGGTTTGGCAGGGCCAGGATCTGCTCCGCCAGCTCATTGCATTCGTCCAGACCCGGCGCTCCTTCTTCGACCAGCGGCGGTAAATCCAGCCCCTCGCACTGCTCCACGTTGAACACCGTGTAGCTGCGGGCAAAGGGGATCAGCTTCCGCTCCTGTTCATCATCGGTCAAGGCATCGGATTCCGCATCACCGTCCCGGTCCCTGGCGGGCAGGAACTTCCAGAAAACAATGGACGCTCCTTTCTCGCCCTTGCGTACATGGCCGCCCAACTGCTCGGCATTGCGATAGGTGAGCCAGCGGGGATCGACATAACCCCGGGCCAGCGCCACCAGATTGAGCAACAGCACGTTCATCCCCCGGTAGGGCCGGTTGGTGAGGGCATTGCGGAACGGGCCGTAATGAACCGTTTGCCAGGGTTTGGCCCAGGGATTGACGCCGTCTTCCAGGGCAGTGATGATCTTGGCCGTGATTTCTTCGTAGATGGATATTTTTTGATCGTTCATAGTTTTTCTCCTTTGAGTGCAGGGGACGACTATCGGGTTGTCCCCAATGGGTGTCAGGCGCTGTGATGGCCGGTTTCAGAGAGGGAGATGACCTCTTCCCCCACGATCAGGTGATCGAGCACCCGAACGTCGATCACCTTGAGGATCTCGGTCAGGGTGCGGGTGAGTTCCAGATCTTCCTTGCTGGGCTGGATGCCGCCGGAGGGATGGTTATGGGCAATGATGACCGACGCCGCATTGAGCGTCAGTGCCTCCTTGACCACCTCGCGGGGATGGATCGAGTTGCGATTGATCGAGCCCCGGAACATCTCCCGCCAGGCCAGCACCTGATGCCGGCTGTCGAGAAACAGGCAGCCGAACACCTCGTGTTCTAGGCCGGTCAGCTTGAGCCCGATGGCCTCCTTGGCGGCGGTGGGCGACAGGATCGCAGCCCCACGCCGGAACTGATAACCGCTCAACCTGCGAGCTTCGGAGAGGATGGTTTCTTTGGGTGCGGGTTGGTAGACGCCGCAGAGATCTTTGATGTAGAGCATGTGTGCCTCCTATGGACGAGGCACAACAGCCCATCGGGGCAGTGTGCCCCGTCAGGGATTGGTTTGACTTCAAAAAGTGGTCAAGCAGCCTGACGCACCTCGGCCAAGACAAAGTGGCCAAGGTGGGGCGGTTTGTAGAGACGAATGGGTTTATGGTTGATCTCGCCATGACCTTGGCGGTTATAGCTACCGATCCGACGATCCTGCCAATAGATCACCCCGGCTTGCAGCCGAAACCGGTTGCCGTCCACATAAGCCACCGCCGTGTTGCCCCGGAGATAGACCCTTCCTCTGGTCACCAATTCGTGGCGGACCAGGGCGGTCTGCCCATCGGGAGAACTGATGGTGGTTGTGGTGGTCACCCAGGTTTCTTCGGTGCTGGTGATGCTTTCGGTCTCATCGAGATCGAGCACTGAGGCAAGTTCCCGCTGGCGATACCGGCTCCAGGCGGTGGTGACATCCTCCACCGGCTGCTGACCGGTGAGGGCCTTGGCCAACTCGTACATCATGCTGTTCTCCGATTCGGAGAGGGCAGCCAGCCCTTGACCCGAGAGTTCGCCCTCAACCGCGAGCGAGGTCTCCATCTTCTGGGCCATGAGGCTGAGCGCCTTGTCCTGCATGGTTTCGGCATAGGCCAGGTAGAAGACCCGGACCGGCAGGTTTTGGCCAATCCGCCAGCTACGGCGGCTGGCCTGTCTGAGGGTGAACACCGAATAGCCGCACTGGAAAAAGACGATGGTCGGGAAGTCGAGCAAATCCAGACCGGTCTTTACCAGATTGGGGTTACAGAGCAGACAATCGTACTGGCCGGTGGCGAGGTTTTCTTGCAGCCAGCCTTCCCGCTGTTCCGGTTTGACCGCCTGGCCCCGCAGTACCAAAGGGGAGAATCCTTGGTGATGCAGCTTGTCCACCAGGGTGGGCACCAGGTCGCGGGTACCGGTGTGTTCGAGAAAGACCGCCACCTTGCGGCCCTGTTTGCGTTCGGTGGTCAGGATCTCCAACAGCCGCTTTTCCTTGGCCAGGAGGTTGATTTCCAGGGCCGGAGCTGAGGCGATCAGTTCCTCCACGCCGCCGCGTTCAAGATAGACCCGTTCGCCGAAGCGGCAACCATCCGGATAAGCCAAGAGGCTTTGCAGCATCTTGCCCAACAGCCGCATGTCCCCGCAGGCCAAGGCCTTGCGGGTGGCAGCGACCAGGGTGTTGGAGAGTTCGAAATACTGCGTCCCCAGTGCGTCATCCATCGGGGTGGTGACGATGATTTCTTCGTAGTCGGGCAGGGCTTGGCTGACATCGTTCAGCCGAACAAAGGCAGAACGCTCCAAGAGCAGATCCGGGAGAAGCAGCGGGGAAATCCCCGGCGCCTCCTTGATCCGGGCCTTGCCGGTCTTGCGGCCGATGCTGGCCTGATTCCAGTCCGGGCCCAGATCATCGGCCTTGTAGGTGCGTTCCACGACTCCATAGCGCTCGGCAAAACCGAGGGTGCGGCCGTATTCAAAACCGACCTGCACCATCTGCCGGGGAAACATCCGCCAGAGAAGGTAGAACAAATCCTTCGAATAGCCGCCCATGAGGGTGCCGGTCAGCGCCAGCACCTTGCGGGAGCGGGCAATCAGGCAGGACATGGCCTGGCCCTGGGCGGTGCCGCCTCCCTTGAGTTCGTGGACCTCGTCGAGGATGACCAGATCGAAAAACCCTTTGGGGAGATAGCGTTTGATGAACTCGGCCTTGGCATAGCGCCGATTGCGCCCGCCGTCGGCCGACCACATCCGGGCCTGGCAGTGTTCGCAGACCGGGGCCTGGTCGTTCAGGTTCAAAAACACCTGACCGCCGCAGTCCGGGCAGCAGGACGAACCTTGTCGGACCATGAAACCGGGCTTGCGCTGGTAGTGCAGCTTGGCCCGCTCCTTGCCCAGCACCCAGATCTCGGTGCCCCGTGGTTTTACAGGTTTCTGTTTATGATCGAGTAATAACGTCAAGTCCCGGCCGTTGAGGTTGATGCAGGTGCAGCCGGGCAGCGCGGCTTCCGCCTCCCGGATCCACTTGCGCACCAGGTGACCGGGGCATTGAATGAGGATGCGTTTGGCCGGCTTGGGATCGAGCGCGGCCACGGCCAGGCTCATGATCGTCTTGCCGGCGCCCATCTCGCCCACCAGGAAGGCTCCTTTGCAGTCCTCCTTGTAGAGCGTCCGGGCAATGGGCAGGATGCCGCAGCGGATCTGGGCCTCAAACGGGGTGCGTTTGAGCTGGCCCAGTTGTTTGCGTGCCAGTGCATCCCATTGATCCTCAGCCTTGGGCTGATACACCGGGTGCATGGTGGTGATGACCTGGGACTTGAGTACCTCGCCCCACTGGTCGAGGAATTCACTTAAAGGGATGTCCATCGTCTGTCCTCCATGGGGAAGGTAGACGATCCCCGCAGGGGAACGAATGCCTCCCCTGATCGGGTTCTTTTGAGTTCGTTTAACCGAGATAGCCTTGCCGGATCCCTTCCAGGATCTGCGTCTCCAACTCTTCCTCCTGCCAACTGATCTTCCAGGCCTGCCGCAGTTGCGGATTGCCGAATGAGTAGAGCCGTTCCGGTTGCAGGACCTCGTCCCATAACCAGTCGCGCCACTGTGGCTTCAGCGGCATGGTGGTGCTGTTGTCCAAACGGTGATAGGCCTGCTGCTTGACCGCTGCCATGTCCTCGCCAAAGACGATGACCGAGCAGGTGGTCTCGGTGTGCTGGGCTTTGCGTTCGAACTGCTCGGCGCTGATCAGCACCTTGTTGACCACATCGCCGATCTTCCGCGCCCGAATGGAACGGATGGTACCCGGAGTGCGGCCCAACTCCAGGGGAGTGGGTTCTATCCCGGAGATGCGGCTGAAGCCACCGTTGTAGAAGTGGGCCGAGGTGGCCTGGATCTGGGCCGGGCTGCCGACCAGACTGAGCAGGTAAGCCCGCGCCTGATCCGCCTCGATGCTGGCGATGAGACCGTCGCAGTAGGTGACAAAGCCGTTGCTACGGATAGTGAGATAGTCGTGCATGATGCCTCCTGAATAAAGAGGGAGACATCCCCACCGGGGAAGACTCCCCCCAATGGGTTGGTGTGGATATGTTTTGAAAAAGTTCAGCGGATGATCAGCATCTCGGCCTTGGCCATGTCGATGGCCTTGACCGTGGGCTGATACAGGTCACGGGTGGTGACCATGGTGTCGCCGCTGTTGTTTTCGGCTATAGAGTGTATTTTTTCCGTCTTGTGGATCACGCCCTTGATCACCAGCCTGCGGCCGTCCATCTCGATCTCGCCGTTCATGTAGCCGCCGGCAAGCATCAGGGCCAGGTGACCGTTTTTCAACGGCGCCAAGGGCCGGATGGAATGGCACTGTCCGGGCGCCAGATCGTGGGTGAGTAGATCCGCCAACAGCCCGCTCTTGCGGACCAGGGGGATGGCCTCCCGTGGATCGATCCGGCTGCACGTGAAGGTGCAGGGATGTTTGGGCGCAGATATTGCCAGCCGTTCCGTGCAGTTGACCAACTGCGGTGCCGTTGCCAGAAAGATCTCCGGCTCCATGCTGGCGATGCAGTTCAGCTCCTGTTCCACCTTAGCCGCCTTGGCCTTGGTCACCAGCGAGCGTTTCCGCCCGATCACCAAACACTGATGGAAGATGCGAAACTCCTCTTCCGGAAAGGCATAGACCTGAAGGCCCGAGAAATGCCGGGCCAAAACCGGCGCACAGGCGGCCAGCACGGTGTAGGGAACAACCAGCACCAGCCAGCCGTCCTTGTGCAGGGTTTCCTGGAAGCGTCTGAGAAAAAGCGCTTCCAGCCGCTGGGCCTGGGCCTCCGGTTCCAGACTGTAGTCATAGGGTGGATTGATGTAGAGCAGGCCAAAGGCTCCGGGCGAGATCCGCATCTCCACTAGGGCGTCGCCCCAGAGCAGATGGTTGAGTCGTTGCCGTGCCTCGGTTGCCCGATCATGATCCAGTTCAATGCCGTAGGTGATGGAGCCTGTTCCTTCCGCCAAAGCGGCAAGTGTATTACCGTTGCCGCAGCAGGGATCGAGAATGCGGGCGCCTTCTTCAATATCGAGCAGTTGTTTGAGTTGGCCACGGACGCTCTCCGGTGTCGGATAGAAGCCGGCCTTGGCCTGTGAACCCAGTCGTGCCATGATGTTCTCCTGTGGTGGTTAGGGTGTGCGTGCCTTTTCGATCTCGACCACAAAATGGATCTGCGCGGTCTGGCCGATGGTGCAGGCATCCCGGCCCTCTAATCGGGCCAGGTGCAGCAGGTCGGTCTAGAGATCGATGATGGCGGTTTCGAG
>JAQUEZ010000477.1 GCA_028684915.1 Desulfobulbus sp. | reverse complement strand
CCACCGGGTTGGACAGGTCCGCGAGGTGCATTGTCCCATCGCCGTTCCCGTGCCGCGCCAACAACCTGCACGCCTGTCCTTGCTGCGCAAGGCGATGGGCCAGTCTGCCCCCGATGAAGCCTGTTGCTCCAGTAATCAAATCCATAATCAGCCCTGCCTCCACTGGCAACGGCCATCCCAGCCGTCTGCACATCCTCTCTTTCTCAATACACTCTTCACACTCCGTGAGCATAGAGATTCAACGAGTATTGTGCGCGCAAACGAAAAAAGGGTCAACGCGTTCCAATCACACGTCAACCCTTTCTCTCATTATTGGTGCTCCAGGCTGGATTCGAACCAGCGGCGCCAGGATTAGGAATCCATTTTTATGCATAGGCTAACCATTTATTATAAAATAATATATCTATTAAAAATAGATAATTTGTTCCTTTTTTGTTCCATCTAGACTTTTTTCGAAAAATGTGTTCGTTCAGGAACCTCTTCTTTTGCCATGTTAGCACTTCTTCTTTACACATTATTTCGAAACTGATCGCCTCTCTTTTGAAATGTTCTTTATTGACCTCTGAGCAACCTTCTTCACGGAAGCATATTCTTTCTCCACCAACTCCAACCGCCGCTCTATCTCCTCCAATCGGTTCTCTATTTTCCTGCTCTTCCTGCCGATCATAATCGCTTGATGATAGGTATCAATCAAGCTGGAGAGTACCTGACCACAATCCGTTCCCGATTTGAGAATCTCTCGGACTTGTTCGATCTTGCTTGAGATATCGTCTCCAGAATTGTTTTCAATTTCGACACCGCTTCCTTCGGCACCCTTCCCTTCTTCCGTGTTGACCAGCCCATCCTGAACTCGGCGACCGAAGACCAACATTTCCTCATACAACATACCAAAGTGATCGGCAATTTTAAGCCGGATCTCTTCGGCCGCTGGCTTTCTCCCCTTTATCACCGCATTGAGATAGCCCCGATCTATGTTCTGAGCCAGGGCAAGGCGCACCTGTGCGCCCCTTCCCTCATGTTGGAGCAAGAAATTTAAGGTAGCCCGGAACTGCTCAGCGATTGGGTTATTCATGTCACAAAGGATAGAGCATTTGCTCAATAAATGAAAGCCGAGAATACGGCTAGGTCGAAAATGTAAGGGGGTTGCATAATCTTCGATATTGGCATTTGGTTGAACTCTCATGGCGCGAGCTTCATTTTGCTCGTTTTTTTGAACCCATAGCGCAATCGCGTTTAAGGAAACCGATGCCATGAAACCCTTCTGCTGCAATGCTTGTCATCGAATTCAACCTGTAAACCCAAGGAACCCCAAACAAGAATACTGCAACCGTGCTGACTGCCAGCGAGCCAGAAAAAGAGAATGGCAACGAAAAAAAAGAGCCGCTGATCCCGATTACCGACAAAACCAGATCGATTGCCAGAAACGATGGAGAGAACAACATCCCCATTACTGGCGAGAATACCGGAAAAAGAAAAAAGGCTCGCCGCCCCCGCCTGATCCGCCCGCTGCAAAGATGGACGGGTCGATTCAAAATTTCCACATATTTCCAGGGAAATACATACTCGCCCCTATCCATGGCCAAAACATCAAGATGGACGCGTTCCAGGCCATAATTTTCCCTATTCCAGCCAGTTACGATTCTGCAAAGGACGACATTATAGGCAAGTTCGCTGCATTGGCCTACGATCACCTGAAGGATAACAGCCAGGTTCAAACCCCGCCCAACTGTTCTCCGTAGCAACGACTTTTCACGTCAGCAGTCAGTGTTCTTCAAGGCCTTCTTTACAGGCAGTGATAGCGCGGAAACACGGCGAAATAAATTAGCACCTGCTCATTTATTGAGCAATTGCTCATTTTATTGAATAAAATCAGCATATTGTCGACATTTTCTCTTGACTGAATCCATATTTTCATCCAAATAGTTGACCATGAGCGCAACGAACGAGCGGATCACCCAAAAGCAGATCGCCCTGGAGGCGGAAATCTCGCCCGACTTTCTCAGTCAAATCCTCCACGGCAAACGGCCCTGCCCAAAAGCGGTGGCGGTTCGCCTCGAAATGGTCACCGGCATCAGCAAGGTGATCTGGGTTTGGGGAAGTCATTCGGAAATACGGGCGGCTCTCGAACGGTTCATGATCCGCCAGGGAGGGCAGCATGGATATTGAAGCCAGGCTTGCTGCCATTGAAGAAAAGCAAAACCGGATTCTCGATCTGCTCGCCAACAGAGAGGTGGCGACGGGGAAGACCATGACCCTCAAGGAGGCGGCCGGATATACCGGCTATTCCCCGGATCATTTCAGAAGACTGGCGGTCGAGCAGCGTTTGATCCCTTTCGCCAGACCATCGGGTCAGCAAAAAGGCAAGATCCTGTTTCGTAAGGCGGATCTGGACCGATTTCTGGGCGAGACCAAGGATGAGCAGCCGAAGCAACCCGGTCGTAGGCGAAAATCAAAGAACATACGGATCTGGTAGATCACAGTGGAGCAGGAAAACGAGAAGTGCAACTTTCTGAGACGACTCCCCCCGGAACTACAAAAAAGAATCCTGGCCCTGAATGAGAATCCGCCGATTCCGACTTGGCCGAATCAAAAGCGTGGCATTCCTAACCTATGCCTGCGGTCCGCCTTATTCGGTGTCATCCAGAGGGGGCGGCGGAAAGCCGTTAAAAGGGAGGCCATCGCCGCAGTCAATGGTCTGAACATCCACTACACCGGTTGGCGATTGGATCAGGGCGATTTTGATGTGCTGGCCCACTCCCTCCATCTTGCTTCCCATCAGTCGACCGGGCAGTACGTCCAATTCACGGTCAAGGGATTCCTCAAGGGTATAGGCCGCAGCCACGGCAAGTCCGGCCGCGAATGGCTCAAGGACTCGCTGCGGCGATTGACCGCTTCAGCCGTGGAGATCCGCCTTGAGGTGCAAAGCCATCTTGGCCCGGAAGCCTTCTCCTACACCGGCTCGTTGCTGGACGAATTTTACTACACCGAAGAAGACCAGACCTATTTCCTCAAGTTCAACGCCAAACTGGCCACCCTGTTCGATGCAGGATGGACCCAGTTGCAATGGCAGCAGCGCCTCGCCTTGAGAACAGACCTGGCCAAGTGGCTCCATGGCTTCTATGCGAGCCACCGGTTGCCCTACCCGATGAAGGTCAGCACCCTCCAGCAACTCTGCGGTTCAGACTGCGGCAGGTTGTCCGATTACCGCAGCAAGCTCCGCTCAGCCCTCGACGAACTGGTTAAAGCCGAGATCCTTGCCTCCTGGAGTATTGACCAGGAAGACAAGGTCCATGTCCAAAAAACCGACCTCAAAGTACCACAATCCTGATTCAGGGGGTGGGCATAGCGGTCGTAAGAGGTGGGCATAGCGGTCGCAAGGGGGGGGCATAGCGGTCGTAAAGGGGGGGCATAGCGGTCGCAAGGG
>JAQUEZ010000022.1 GCA_028684915.1 Desulfobulbus sp. | reverse complement strand
AGCACCATGGGACCTGGCGTTAAGGTAGATCCTTTACAGGTACGATCTCTGCTCAAATCAGCTTAATTCGACAGAGTAACTTTTTTCTTAGCATTTTCATTTAACTTGTTGGGAAGGTCTGAGACAGCAGGCACTGAAGTTTAATGGCGGTTCGCCGCTACCTGCCGAGGCCAAATTGGCAATGATTGGATTGCCGGTGAAACTTCATTCCTCTCTCTGCTCTTTAGGACAGTCCCCGCGCATTTAAGGAGGTTCAAGCGTTGAATCGCGATAAAAAGACTGACGTAGTCAGTGCACTCAACGAAACCTTTTCCAAAGCTAAGTTTGCTGTAGTCGCTGACTATCGCGGACTCAAAGTGACGGAACTGGAAAAATTGCGCAAGAATCTGCGCCAGAGTGATGCGCAGGTTCAAGTGGCAAAAAACACCTTGCTTCGTTTGGCGGTCAAAGGAACGCCGTATGAAGGCTTGGCCGATTCGTTCAGTGGAACCACCGCCGTTGCTGTGGGTTTTACCGAGCCTGTAGGTCCGGCCAAAGCATTGGCTGCTTTTGCCAAGGAATTTAATGCGTTCTCCATCCGCAGCGCTTCTTTAGAAGGAAGCCTGTTAAAACCCGAGGACGTAGAGGCGCTCTCCAAGCTGCCCAGCAGAGAAGAACTGCTGGCTAAACTGCTTGGGACCATGTCTGCCGTGCCGACAGGTTTTGTGCGCGTCCTTGCCGCAGTTCCGCAGAAATTGCTCTATGCTCTCTCTGCGATTAAAGACCAGAAAGACAATTAATCGATACCCACATTGTGGGGAAATGCTCTCATAAGCCTGGAGGAATGAACAATGGCTGCAACAAAAGAAGATGTAATCGAGTTTATCGCTAATATGACCGTTCTTGAGCTCTCTGAACTTATTAAAGAGCTTGAGGAAAAATTTGGTGTATCGGCTGCTGCTCCAGTAGCAGTAGCTGCTGCGGCTCCTGCCGACGGTGCTGCTGCCGCTGAGGAGAAAACTGAGTTTGACGTTATCCTGACCAGCGCAGGTAGCGAAAAAATTAAAGTTATCAAAGAAGTTCGCGCTATCACTGCACTTGGCCTGAAAGAGGCTAAAGAACTGGTTGAAAGTGCTCCCTCCGCCGTTAAAGAGGGTGTTAGCAAGGACGAGGCTGCAGCAATCAAAACCCAAATCGAAGGTGCCGGCGGCTCCGTCGAGATCAAGTAATTCACTCTATTATTACACATCTCGGGTTATCGTTAACCCGTAGCACATCACCCAAACAGGTAACGCTATAGGGCTTTTAGCCCTGTAGCGTTCCTGTGTTTGCAGGTTTTTCTTATTTTCAGGTCGGATTCTGATTAATTTTCATCTGTAATTACAGTGAAATATTAAAATGTGATCTGCTTCATGCGGAATGTTTCGAGGAAATCATGAGAAGAGTACGTAAGAGTTTTGCTAAGACTAGCCAGATTTTGGAACCGCCTCATCTTATTGCGATGCAGCGGCATTCTTACGAGCACTTTCTGCAGCGAATTATTGCGCCTGAGGAACGCAAGGATCACGGGCTGCAGTCAATTTTTCAGAGTATTTTCCCGATCACTGATTTTAACGGTCTTTGCTCGCTTGAATTCGTTCGCTATAGCTTCGGCGAACCTAAATATACCGTGGCCGAATGTATTGAGCGGGGAATGACCTATGAAGCCCCACTGAAAATTACTGTTCGACTCATAACTTTTGACGTTGATGAAGAGACCGGGGTACAAACTGTTCGCGACATCAAAGAGCAGGAAGTATTCTTAGGCGCTTTACCGCTTATGACCCAAGACGGCGTATTTGTCGTTAACGGTACGGAACGTGTTATCGTCAATCAGTTACAGCGTTCGCCAGGTTTATTCTATACCCACGACCATGGTAAATCGCACGCTTCAGGAAAACGACTCTATTCCGCCCGCATCATTCCTGTCCGTGGTTCTTGGCTCGATTTCGAATTTGATATCAAAGATGTTCTTTATGTTCGTATCGATCGTCGGCGCAAATTACCTGTCAGCGTGTTGCTGAAGGCTTTGGGGTATACGGACGAGGAACTGCTCAATGAATTTTATCATGCCGATGAAATTACTTTTGACGGTGAGAAATATGTAATCACCTTCAACCCGATTACCTTTGCCAACCAACGGTTGACTTCTGACATCATTAATCCTGGTGACGGCACCGTCCTTGCCAAGAAGGGCAAGAAGGTCACTAAAACCCTTGCAAAGAAAATCGAGAATCTCGGTGTTAGTTCTTTTCCGATCGACACAGAAAATTTACATGGACGATATTTTGCGGCCGATATTCTTGATCCGCAAACAAACGAGCCGATCGTAAAGTGTAACGACACCCTTACCCCGGCGATACTTGAGACCCTTGCAGCTGCCGGTATTAACACCTTTTCACTTCTCTATATCGATGGTGTTAATTATAGTGAATCGTTTAGAAAAACCCTGCTTCTTGATAAAATTAAAGATACTGAAGAAGCTCTGATCGAGATTTATCGTCGACTTCGTCCATCAAGCCCTCCCACTTTTGAAGTGGCCAAATCGTTTTTCGATAACCTCTTTTTCAATGCCTCAACCTACGATCTTTCTGAGGTGGGCCGGTATAAAATCAACACCAAGTTGGGAGTGACCACGGCTATTGAAGTCCGCACCCTGACGCAAGAGGATATTGTAAAGAGTGTCAAACACCTGGTCCGCATTAAAGATGAGTTAAAAGACGGCGATGATATCGACCATCTAGGTAACCGCCGTGTTCGTACGGTAGGTGAGCTTTGTGAAAACCAGTTCCGTATGGGCTTGGTTCGTATGGAACGGGCTATCAAAGAGCGCATGACCCTTCAGGAGATCGAAACGCTCATGCCTCATGATTTGGTCAACCCTAAGCCGGTGACCTCTGCTATCAAAGAATTCTTTGGTACAAGCCAGCTTTCACAGTTCATGGACCAGACCAATCCCCTGTCCGAGGTGACCCATAAACGTCGTCTCTCTGCCTTGGGACCTGGTGGTTTGTCCCGAGAACGTGCAGGTTTTGAAGTGCGTGACGTTCATCCGACCCATTATGGTCGGATCTGTCCGGTAGAAACTCCTGAGGGACCGAATATTGGTCTGATTGTCAGCCTGGCCACCTATGCCAAGGTTAACCCCTATGGGTTTATTGAAACACCTTACCGGTTTGTTAATGAGCGAGTTGTCTCTCATGACTACAAATATCTTTCTGCTTCCCAGGAAGAGGCACATGTCATTGCACCGGCGAAAGTGAACTTTGACGGTGATCGTATTAGCGATGACTATCTGATTGCGCGGCAGGAAAGTGAGGTCGCCATGGTCGCTGCAGACGACATTACCATGATGGATGTGGCCCCTAACCAGATGGTTTCTGTTGCGGCCTCTCTGATCCCATTTCTTGAAAACGATGATGCGAACCGGGCGCTCATGGGGTCAAACATGCAGCGTCAGGCTGTGCCCTTATTGAAAACGCTGTCTCCGTTGGTCGGCACCGGTGTTGAAAAATATGTCGCACGCGACTCGGGTGCTTGCCTGCTTGCCGGTGGCGAGGGGGTTGTTGAGGAATCCGACGCTAATCGAATAGTGGTTCGGTACGACCAACCAGGAGTAGACGGATTCGATACCGGTATCGGTGTGTATCATCTGCAGAAATATAAAAAATCGAATCAGAATACTTGCTTCAACCAAAAGGCACTTGTTTTCCCAGGCACTCGCGTAACCAAAGGGGACGTTCTGGCCGATGGGCCGTCTACCGAGATGGGTGAACTTGCCCTAGGGAAAAACGTCACTATCGCCTTCATGCCTTGGCGCGGTTACAACTTTGAGGACTCCATTCTTATTAACGAACGGCTCCTCAAGGAAGATACCTTCACCTCAATTCATATTGAGATCTTTGAGACCATGGCTCGGGATACCAAGCTGGGTAAAGAAGAGATCACCCGCGATATTCCCAATGTTGGCGAAGAGGGACTCCGTAACCTGGACGACTCTGGTATTGTTCGTATTGGCGCTGAGGTAAGGGCCGGGGATATGCTGGTCGGCAAGGTTACCCCCAAGGGTGAAAGTATGCTTTCACCTGAGGAAAAACTGTTGCGCGCTATCTTCGGTGAAAAGGCCGGCGATGTAAAGGATTCCTCGTTGCGTGTTCCTCCTGGTGTTGAGGGTGTCGTTATCGACGCAAAAGTTTTCTCTCGCAAAGGTGTAGATAAAGATGAGCGCACCTTGATGATCGAAGAGATGGAAATCGAGCGTCTCAACCGCGACATGGAAGATGAGTTGCGCAGTCTGCGCAATGGGGTGCGCAATGCCCTGGGCGTGTTGCTCGAAGGTCGCACCGCAAAAGCTGATATTAAGGATAAGAAAGGCAAAGTCATTTTAAAGTTGGGTAAGCAATTAACCCCCAAGGTGATCAGCCAAGTCAGCTTTTCCGACCTCCATGAACTCGATTTTTCGGAAAAGATGAAATTCGAGGAAGAGACAGACGCTATCTTCAAACGCCATAACACCCAGGCATCTATCGTTCGCGGTCGCTATCAGGGCATTGTTGAGCGTATGGAGAAAGGGGACGATTTGCCACCAGGTGTTGTTAAGATGGTTAAAATCTATGTCGCCACCAAACGTAAACTATCGGTGGGTGATAAGATGGCCGGTCGCCATGGAAACAAAGGTGTTGTCTCCCGTCTGTTGCCGGAAGAGGACATGCCCTATTTCGCCGACGGCACTACGGTCGATATCGTACTCAATCCGCTTGGTGTACCCTCTCGTATGAACGTTGGTCAGGTGCTTGAATGTCATCTTGGCTTTGCGGCCAAGAAGATTGGTGAACAGTTGACGGCCCTGGCCAAGAACATGGAGATCGAGGCTCTTAAAAAGCGTTTGCAGTTGGTCTATTCCGAGGATGAGTACCGAAAAATCACCGAAGGTATCAGTGACGATGAGCTTATCGATACCATGCGCAAATTCGGTAAGGGTATTCATGTGGCTACTCCGGTCTTTGACGGTGCTTCCGAGCGCGAAATTCGCCAGTCTTTGGTTGATGCTGGTATGGATGAGGTTGGACAGAGTGTGCTCCATGATGGTCTGACCGGTGAGGCCTTTGATAATAAGGTCACGGTTGGGGTTATGTATATGTTGAAACTGCACCACTTGGTTGACAACAAGATCCACGCCCGATCGACCGGGCCCTACTCACTGGTTACCCAGCAACCTCTTGGTGGTAAAGCGCAGTTTGGTGGCCAGCGACTCGGTGAGATGGAGGTTTGGGCCATGGAAGCCTACGGCGCTGCATATACGCTCAAAGAATTTTTGACTGTAAAATCCGATGATGTCGAAGGTCGTACAACGATGTACGAAAAGATCGTTAAGGGGAATAACTTTCTTGAAACAGGGTTGCCCGAATCGTTCAATGTACTAGTCAAAGAACTAAAAGGATTGTGCCTAGATATCGAGCTGCTGGAATAACAGTTTTTTTTGAAGAATTCATAACTGAGTTCAGGTTTCTGCAGTTTAATCGGGTTGATTTTGAATAGAGCATAGGTGAATACGTGGAAGAACTGTTTAGCTTCTTTGCAAAGCCGAAAGGTCCCCTTAATTTTAACAAGGTAAAGATCTCCCTGGCCTCCCCTGAGAAAATTAGGGAATGGTCGCACGGTGAGGTTAAAAAACCGGAAACTATTAACTACCGGACATTTAAACCAGAACGAGACGGTTTGTTCTGCGCGAAAATTTTCGGGCCCGTTAAAGACTACGAGTGTAACTGCGGTAAGTACAAACGCATGAAACATCGTGGTGTGGTCTGCGAAAAATGCGGTGTTGAGGTTATCCAATCCAAGGTACGTCGTGAGCGTCTCGGACACATCGAACTCGCTGCGCCTGTTGCTCATATCTGGTTTCTCAAGAGCTTGCCCTCAAAAATCGGGGCAATTCTTGACATGACTTTGAAACAACTGGAACGGATTCTTTACTTTGAGTCCTATGCCGTTGTCGCCTCCAATGTTGAGGATATGCCGGTCGGCTCTTTGCTCAATGAGGACCAATATCGAACTGCGCTTGAGGAACATCCTGGCAAATTTCGGGTAGGAATCGGTGCTGAGGCTATTCGGGAAATGCTAATGGGCCTTGAGCTCAAAGGGCTTTCCGAGACCCTGCGCAAAGAGATGAAAGAAACCGGTTCAGTCACCAAAAGGACCAAATACGGTAAACGTCTCAACGTGGTCGAGGCCTTCCGTGATTCCGGCAATCGTCCCGAGTGGATGATCCTTGAAGTTATCCCAGTGCTGCCGCCTGATCTGCGTCCGTTGGTCCCTCTGGAGGGTGGTCGTTTTGCTACCTCCGATCTTAACGATCTTTATCGCCGGGTCATTAATCGCAACAACCGTCTTAAACGTCTGCTTGAGCTTGATGCACCAGATATCATCATCCGCAACGAAAAGCGCATGCTCCAGGAAGCGGTGGATGTGCTTTTTGATAACGGACGCCGGGGGCGGACCATTACCGGGCCCAATAAGCGACCGTTAAAATCATTGTCCGACATGCTCAAAGGAAAACAAGGCCGTTTTCGCCAGAACCTTTTGGGTAAACGTGTTGACTATTCTGGACGTTCGGTCATCGTTGTTGGTCCGTATTTGCGTCTGCATCAATGCGGCCTACCGAAAAAGATGGCCTTGGAGCTGTTTAAGCCCTTTATTTACAACCAACTCGAGCGCAAGGGGTATGTCACTACCATCAAAAGTGCGCGTAAGATGGTGGAGAAGGGGACTAAAGAGGTCTGGGACGTTCTCGATGACATCGTTCAGGAGTATCCGGTTATCCTTAACCGTGCACCAACGCTGCATCGTCTCGGTATGCAGGCTTTTGAAGTTGTTTTGATCGAGGGGAAGGCTATACAGTTGCATCCCCTGGTCTGTGCCGCCTTCAACGCCGACTTTGACGGTGACCAGATGGCTGTGCATGTACCGCTCTCGGTCGAGGCCCAGGTTGAGGCCCGGGTACTCATGATGTCGACCAACAACATCCTTTCGCCCGCCAACGGCGGACCTATCATTATTCCCAGCCAGGATATCGTTCTTGGACTCTATTATATGACCCGTGAACGATTCGGCGTGGTCGGTGAGGGCAGTATCTTTTCTTCCCCTGCTGAAGCCCGTATCGCCTATGATCACGGCGCAGCACATATGCAGGCGCGGGTAAAAGTACGGTTAAAAAATGGACTGGTTGACACCACGATCGGACGTATCCTCGTTGGTGAGTTGTTGCCGGATGTCATTCCTTATAGCTTGGTTAATAAAGAACTCTCCAAAAAAGAGCTTGCCTTTCTGATCGACTATACCTATCGCCATGGCGGTACAAAAGAAACAGTTCTCCTTGCTGATCGCTTAAAAGATCTCGGTTATGAATACGCTACTCGTGCTGGTATCTCTATCTGCATCAACGATATGAAGATTCCGGTACGAAAGGAAGAGTTCGTTGAAGAGGCGGAGAAGGAGGCGGCTGATGTTGATCAGCAGTATTCGGACGGTCTGATTACCGATGGTGAGAAATATAATAAAATTATCGATATCTGGTCCAAAGCCACCGACAAAATCACTAAAGAGATGATGGATGAGATGGCGGTGGAGTTTGTGCAGGACAGTACCGGCAAGGTTCAAGAAATCAAAAGCTTCAACTCGGTCTTCATTATGGCCGACTCGGGTGCTCGTGGTTCCAAGGACCAGATTCGTCAGTTAGCCGGTATGCGTGGTTTGATGGCTAAACCTTCGGGCGAAATTATCGAAACCCCGATTAAAGCCAACTTCCGTGAAGGCCTTAATGTCCTAGAGTATTTCATTTCCACCCATGGTGCCCGTAAAGGTTTGGCCGATACCGCGCTTAAAACCGCGAACTCTGGATACCTTACTCGTCGATTGGTTGATGTTGCCCAGGATTCCACCATCGTCATGAAAGACTGTGGAACTATGCGTGGCACCATGGCCGAACCGCTGATTGAGGGTGGTGAGGTCATCGTCCGCATCGGTGAGCGGATTCTCGGTCGTGTGGCATTAGAAGATGTTGTTGATCCTCATACCGGTGAAATCATTGTTGCAATGGATGATCAAATTACCGAAGATCGGGTCGAGGCAATCGAAGCGGCTGGTATTGATCGGGTTATGATTCGGTCGGTACTGACCTGTGAGGCAAAACGTGGGGTCTGCGCCATGTGTTATGGCCGAGACCTTGGCCGTGGGCACATGGTTAATATGGGTGAGGCTGTTGGTATTATTGCCGCACAGTCTATTGGTGAGCCTGGCACCCAGTTGACCATGCGTACTTTCCATATCGGTGGTACGGCTCGTGGTGCTGTCGAGCAGGCCGAGGTTCGCACCCAGCGAGGTGGCCAGATTCGGTATAAAAACTTGCATTCGGTTACCAACAATGATGGTCTAGAAGTGGTGATGAACCGTAATGCTGAAATCACCGTACTTGATGATCAGGGGCTTGACCGCGAGCGTTTCCCAGTACCTTACGGTGCTACCCTTCGCATCACCGATGGTGCTTCAGTCGAACCAGGCAGTGTTATTGCCGACTGGGATGCGTTCTCTATCCCTATTGTTGCTGAGGTAAGCGGTAAGGTCAAGTATGGCGATGTGGTTGAAGGTGAGTCCATGCAGGAACGCGTTGATCAAATTACTGGTAAAGCGAGCAAGGCTATAACCCCTGTCAGCTCGACCAAGCAGATGAACCCACGTGTTTCAATTAAGGATGAACGTGGCCGGACTATGAAGTTGCCCGATGGGGAACTTTTTGCTCGCTATCTGTTACCTGTGGGATCGATCATTACCGTCAATGAGCAGGATATCATTACCGCCGGTACGGTGATTGCAAAAATCCCGCGTGAAACCACAAAGACTAAAGATATTACCGGTGGTCTGCCACGTGTTGCCGAGTTGTTTGAGGTTCGTAAACCCAAAGAACAGGCTGTCATTTGTGAGATAGACGGTCGGGTGAGCTTCGGTAAGGATCTGAAGGGAAAGCGCCGTGTAATTGTTACCCCCGAAATTGGCGAACCAAAAGAATATCTTATTCCTAAATCAAAGCATATCACTGTGCATGAGAACGATCATGTTGAGGCCGGCGATTCACTGATGGAAGGTATTCGTCTGCCCAATGATATTCTTCGGGTAAAAGGTGCTGAAGCCCTGGCGCGCTTCCTGGTGAATGAGATCCAAGAGGTGTATCGACTGCAGGGTGTTAAGATCAACGATAAACATATCGAGACCATCGTGCGTCAAATGCTTAAACGCGTTCGCATTTCAGATCCTGGTGACTCCCGATTTATGCTTGACCAACAAGTTGAGTGGTGGAAGTTCCAGGAGGAGAACGAACTTATGTTGAAAGAAGGCAGCCAACCAGCTGCTGCGGAACCGTTACTTCTCGGTGTGACCAAGGCCTCGTTGTCCACGGATTCATTCATCTCTGCCGCCTCCTTCCAGGAGACGACCAAGGTTCTGACCAATGCGGCCATGGCCGGAAAAGTTGATGATCTCTCTGGGCTAAAAGAAAATGTTATTATGGGCCGGTTAATTTCTGCTGGTACCGGGTTAAAACAATATCGCATTAGCCGGGACAGCTAACGAAGATATAACTTGACCTAAGTGATCTGATCGGTTAAATACTCAATCTTTCATGCTTGGCTGCCTCTCTATGAGGTGGGGCTTGATCGTATTTATAAAAGGAGCTGCTTGCATGCCCACTATTAATCAACTCGTCAGAAATAGACGTAAGAAAATTGTTAAGCGCACTAACACTCCTGCTCTGCAGAATTGTCCGCAGAAGCGTGGTGTCTGTGTGCGTGTCTATACAACTACTCCCAAGAAGCCGAACTCGGCTTTGCGGAAAGTGGCCAGGGTTCGTCTGACCAACGGTATTGAGGTAACCTCTTACATTCCGGGTATCGGGCATAACCTTCAAGAGCACTCGGTGGTGCTGATCCGTGGCGGTCGTGTAAAAGACTTGCCAGGTGTTCGTTATCACATCATCCGCGGTACCTTGGATACGCTTGGTGTGAGCGATCGTCGTCAGGGTCGGTCAAAGTACGGGGCAAAACGTCCTAAATAATATCCGTAAGTAAGCTGAACAGGTTATATATATGCCAAGAAAAAAATTGTTGGATAAGCGCCCTGCTGCGCCGGATCCTCGATTCAACTCAGTGTTGGTTGCGAAATTCACTAATGGTTTGATGGCGGATGGCAAAAAAACCGTTGCCCGTCGGCTCTTCTATGATGCGATGGATATCATTGACGGCAAGATTGCTGATCATGAGCCTTTGACTATCTTTGAAGAGGCCATGGAGAATGTTCGGCCCCGGGTTGAGGTAAAGAGCCGTCGCGTAGGTGGTGCAACTTACCAG
This sequence comes from Desulfobulbus sp., assembly GCA_028684915.1. The sequence goes on along the minus strand of JAQUEZ010000022.1, from coordinate 42,918 downwards.
GTTCCGGTCGAAGTTCGTCCTGAGCGTCGCAATGCACTGGCCATTCGTTGGATCATCAGTTTTGCCAAAGGGAGGTCCGGGCAGTCAATGTCGGAGAAACTCGCGGCTGAGTTGCTTGATGCTTATAACAGTCGTGGTGCGTCTGTGAAAAAGAAAGATGATACTCATAAGATGGCCGAAGCAAACAAAGCGTTTGCTCACTATCGCTGGTAACAGATAAGATAGATAGGGCTGTTTTTTGTTTTGACAAAGTGGCCATGTTGTAGTATCAACATTGGTCACTTTTTCTTGAGTATTTGAAAAGTGAATTTAATATACGGTGTTCGGCAGTGGCTGGTGCAGACCCTTTATCGAGCGTGCGCAATATTGGCATAATGGCCCATATTGACGCTGGGAAGACGACAACCACCGAACGAATTCTATATTATACAGGCCGGTCACACAAGATCGGAGAGGTTCATGACGGAACAGCAGTCATGGACTGGATGGAGCAAGAGCAGGAACGCGGCATCACGATCACTTCGGCAGCGACAACCTGTTGGTGGAATGACTACCAAATTAATATAATCGACACTCCTGGGCATGTCGACTTCACTGTTGAAGTTGAGCGTTGTTTACGGGTTCTCGATGGGGTAGTTGCTGTTTTTTGTGCGGTCGGCGGTGTAGAGCCTCAATCGGAGACGGTTTGGAGGCAGGCTGACCACTATCGTATTCCACGCATTGCTTTTGTAAACAAAATGGACCGAATCGGGGCATCATTTCAACGGTGCCTTGAGCAGTTGGAGAGCCGTTTAGGAGCTTCACCCATCGCAATCAATTTGCCTGTAGGTGCAGAGGACCAGTTCCTTGGGGTGATTGATCTCGTAGAACTGAAGATGCTGACTTTTGAGGAAGAATCGAAAGGGCAACTAGTCAGCGAGCAAGCGATACCCGATGTATATATAGAAGAGTCTTCGGCCGCTAGAATGGCGCTAATCGAGAAGTTGGCCGACTTCGATGAAAGCGTCATGGAAAAATTTTTAAACGATCAAGAGATCGCTCCCGGTGAAATCAGGGTTGCGTTGCGTAAGGCAACCATAAACCTGAGTCTCGTGCCGGTACTTTGTGGATCTGCATTTAAAAATAAAGGGGTACAGCCTCTTTTGGATGCAATCACCTGGTACTTGCCCTCACCCGTAGATGTTCCCCCAGTTGAGGGGACGGATAAGGACGGTGCGCCGCTTATTCGAAAACCGGAGAGGAGCGAAAAATTTTGCGGTTTAGTTTTTAAACTGCAAAGTGATCCATATGTTGGGCATCTATCTTTTATTCGCGTATACTCAGGTGAGCTGAAGTTAGGCGAAAAAGTTTATAACCCCAGCAAGCGGAAAACAGAAAAGATCTCGAAACTGCTAAAACTGCACGCCAATAAACGTGAAGAGGTCGATCGAATCGGTGCCGGTGATATAGGTGCCCTCGTTGGACTCAAATTCACGCGAACAGGCGATACGCTGTGTGATAACGGCGACTATATCGTTCTGGAGTCAATTGATTTTCCGGAGCCGGTTATTGGGATCGCTATTGAGCCCAAAACAAAGGCCGACGAAGGTGTGCTTGCTGACAGCCTTGATAAAATTGCCTGGGAGGATCCAAGTTTTAGGATTTCTGTCAGCGAAGAGACTGGTCAGACGATAATTTCCGGGATGGGAGAACTGCATCTTGAAATCATCGTTGATCGACTCTTACGGGAATTCAAGGTTCAAGCAAATATAGGGAAGCCACAGGTGGCCTATCGCGAAACAATCACCCAAACAGCTGAGGCTGAAGGGCGATTCGAGACGATTGGGACCGGCAAGGAGCAATACGGACACGTAGAGCTTGAAGTGCGTCCGGGGATAAAGGGTAGTGGGAGAATTTTTGAATCCTGCGTGGATGAAAAACAGATCCCGACAATCTATATCGAGGCAATTAAAAAAGGTGTTCTTGATAGCCTCGACTCGGGTGCGATCATAGGATATCCGATGTTGGACATCGAAGTACGGCTTGTCGGTGGGTCGTACGACGAAGAAAAATCTACCGAAATGGCTTTTGGGATTGCTGGAACCATGGCTTGCCGCAAGGCGGTCGGCTTAGCAAGCCCGGTCTTGATGGAACCCATTATGAATCTGGAGGTCGTTACCCCGGATGAATATCTTGGCGATGTTATCAATGACCTTAATAAGAAACGCGCTCAGGTTAACGGTGTTGAGGCTGAGCAGGGCAGACAGGTGGTCCATGCCAAGGCTCCTTTGGCCGAATTATTTGGCTTTTCAACGGACCTTCGGTCGGCTACCCAGGGTAGAGCGACATTTACCATGATTTTTAGCGAATTTGCGATGATTCCTGCAAAAAAAGCTGAAGCGATAATTCATAAAATTAAAGGCGTATAACGAGTATAGCCCGATTTGAGGTGCATGAGATGGCGAAGGAAAAATTTCAGCGGACAAAGCCGCATGTCAATGTAGGAACAATCGGTCATATTGACCACGGTAAGACCACTCTGACTGCAGCGATTACACGTGTACTGTCAACCAAAGGTATGGCCAGTTTCACTGATTTCAGTGAGATTGACAAGGCACCTGAGGAAAAAGAGCGCGGTATCACTATCGCCACTGCCCATGTCGAGTATCAGACTGAATCTCGCCACTATGCCCACGTAGACTGTCCTGGTCATGCTGACTACATTAAAAATATGATTACTGGTGCTGCGCAGATGGATGGCGCAATTCTGGTTGTAGCAGCTACCGACGGCCCCATGCCTCAGACTCGTGAGCACATTTTGCTCGCTCGTCAGGTAGGTGTACCGGCCATGGTCGTATTCTTGAATAAGTGCGACATGGTAGACGACCCCGAATTGATTGAGCTGGTCGAAATGGAGCTGCGTGAGCTGCTTGATAAGTATGACTTCCCGGGTGACGATATTCCAATCGTCCAGGGCTCTGCACTTTTGGCTCTTGAGAATCCGGAAGAAGAAGATAAAGCTAAATGTATCTGGGATCTGATGGCTGCAGTCGATAGCTACATTCCCCAGCCGGAGCGCGCTGTTGATAAGCCCTTCTTGATGCCAGTTGAGGATGTTTTCTCAATCTCCGGCCGTGGTACCGTTGCTACAGGGCGTATTGAGCGTGGTGTGATTCACGTTGGTGACGAGATCGAGATCGTCGGTATCCGGGCAACTGCCAAAACTACCTGTACCGGTGTTGAGATGTTCCGCAAGCTGCTCGATGAGGGGCAGGCTGGCGATAACGTCGGCGCATTGCTTCGCGGTGTGAAACGCGAGGATGTTGTTCGCGGTCAGGTGTTGGCTAAACCAGGTTCGATCAAGCCGCACAAGAAATTCAAGGCTGAGGCTTATATTCTGACCAAGGAAGAGGGCGGTCGCCATACCCCGTTCTTCAACGGATATCGCCCCCAGTTTTACTTCCGGACCACTGATGTAACCGGTGTGGTTACCCTTGAGGAAGGCGTAGAGATGGTTATGCCTGGTGACAATGTGCACGTCACCGGAGAGTTGATCACTCCGATTGCTATGGAAGCTGGCCTCCGTTTCGCTATCCGTGAGGGCGGACGTACCGTAGGCGCCGGAGTAGTCTCCGAAATTATCGAATAAAAGGAGAGTTATGATTCCTACAGATAAAATTCGTATACGATTAAAAGGGTATGATCATAAGCTCCTTGATCTGTCCACCAAAGAAATCGTAGATACAGCACGTCGGACCGGTGCTACAGTTGTCGGTCCTATCCCGCTGCCTACGAGCACGAATAAATACACAGTACTGCGGTCGCCTCATGTGGATAAGAAATCTCGTGAGCAATTCGAGATGCGTACCCATCGTCGACTGCTCGACATTCTTGAGCCGACACAACAAACCATTGACTCCCTCATGAAGCTTGAGCTTTCAGCCGGAGTTGACGTGGAAATTAAACTTCCCTGATTGTTGGCTAAGCAGAAACTGATCGATCAAATTATAATCGCTTTAAGTGATTAAGAATTGACTCCAGGTAGACAGATGCCGAATACAAAAGGAATATTAGGACGTAAATTGGGAATGACTCGGGTCTATGATGAAAATGGACGATCCATTCCGGTTACGGTCATTGAAGCAGGCCCTTGCACAGTGTTGCAGAAAAAAACTGTAGCAAAAGAAGGATACAACGCTATACAGGTCGGTTTTCTTGAGAAGAAAGCCTCACGTTTAAACAAACCTGAAGCAGGACACTTTAAGCGGTCTGGTGGTAAAGGTTTTTATCACATTAAAGAATTTAGAATTGCTGACCCTGAGGCATATCAAGTTGGCCAAGAGATCACCCTCTCCGAGGTCCTCACTGTTGGGGAATTGATCGATATTACCGGGCAAAGCAAAGGCCGCGGTTTTCAGGGTGTTATTCGTCGGCACGGTTTTTCTGGTGGACGTGCAACGCATGGTTCAAACTTTCATCGTGCACCTGGTTCGATCGGCTGTAGCGCTTGGCCTTCTCGGGTGCTTAAAGGCAAAAAGATGCCTGGTCGGATGGGTAACGATACCATCACACAGAAAAATCTGAAAGTCGTTGATATACGCACAGATGAAAACGTTTTGCTCGTTCGCGGGACTGTACCAGGAGCAAAGAACGGAGTAGTCAATATCTATTCAAAAGCGTGATCCTGGACTGCTTTTAAGGAGATTCTCATGGCAGTTTGTGAAATTCTAAACACTCAAGCAGAAAAAGTCGGTGAAATCGAGCTTAACGATTCTGTGTTTAACTTGGAAGTTAACACCGGCATTCTTCATGAAGTTGTTTGCATGCAGAGGGCTAATCGCCGCAGTGGTAACGCTTGCACCAGAACCCGCGGCGAAGTCCGTGGTGGTGGAGCAAAACCCTGGCGTCAAAAAGGAACAGGGCGTGCCCGTGCAGGTAGCCGTACTTCGCCAGTATGGCGTGGCGGTGGTACTACCTTCGGACCAAAGCCCAGGGACTACAGCTATAGCATGCCTAAAAAGGTCAAACGTCTAGCATTAAGAATGGCACTGAGTGCCCGTAACCAGGAAGGTAATCTGGTTGTGATTGATAAATTCGAAATGCCAGAAATGAAGACCAAAAATTTTGTTCAGGTGATGAACAAATTTCAGTTCGACAACTGTCTTGTTGTCACTGAAGGGGTTGATGACCAGATCAGCTTGTCCTCCCGTAACGCTGTAGGCTACAAGGTGCTTCCGGTCGAGGGATTGAATGTGTACGATATCCTCAAACATTCAAAACTGATGCTTATCCAATCCAGCCTTGCAAAAATTGAGGAGAGGGTACTGGTATGAAAGTTATTTATGAAGTCATAAAAAGCCCGTGCCTAACTGAAAAGGGCAATTTTTTGCAAGAGACCGAGTCCAAAGTCGTTTTCAAGGTAGATCGGCGTGCCAATAAGATCGAGATCAAAAAGGCCGTTGAGAGCTTGTTTAATGTAACCGTATCTAAGGTTACCACGGCAAATATGGCGGGTAAACGGAAACGTGTTGGGGCGCGATCCGCTGGGTTAACAAGCAATTGGAAAAAAGCATATATCACCTTGTCAGAAGGGAAAATCGATTTCCTTGACGAGCTTTGATTTGTGATCATTAAGTTTCGTCTGCTGCGATTATAGGAAGAGAAATGTCTATCAAAATCCATAAACCGACATCACCTGGAAGCCGTCATCACGTCTCAATACGTCAGGAATTTTTGGCGGAAAAAGAGCCGGAAAAATCACTGACGGTTACACTGAAAAAAACCGGTGGGCGTAACGCTTACGGACGAATAACCTCCCGACACAAGGGTGGTGGACATAAGCGAAAATATAGAATCATCGACTGGAAGCGGAACAAGGAGCAGATCCCGGCCAAGGTGCTTGCTATTGAATACGATCCCAACCGTTCTGCCAATATCGCTTTGCTCACTTATGCTGACGGCGAAAAAGCGTACATCCTTGCTCCCAATGGAATAACTGTCGGTGATACTGTTGTTTCCGGAGCCGGTGCTGATATTAAAGTTGGCAACTGCCTTCCGTTGATCAACATTCCCCTTGGTACGGTTATTCATAATATCGAAATGAAAATCGGCAAGGGTGCCCAGCTTGTCCGCTCAGCTGGTGCTGCTGCCCAACTCATGGCCAAGGATGGGAATCAGGTACTCGTAAAACTTCCTTCCGGTGAAGTTCGTAAATTCCATAAAGATTGCCGTGCTTGTATCGGTCAGGTTGGTAACTCTGAATATGGAAGTCAAAAATTAGGAAAGGCCGGACGTTCACGGTGGAAAGGTATCCGTCCGTCTGTACGCGGTGTTGCGATGAACCCTGTTGACCATCCGATGGGTGGTGGTGAAGGTAAGAGCTCAGGTGGACGTCATCCATGTTCACCGTGGGGTATGCCTTCTAAAGGGTACAAAACCAGGAAGCCTAAAGCTTCAGATCGTGATATCGTCAATAAACGGAAATAGTGCACGGAGATACTAGGAATGGCTCGATCTATAAAAAAAGGCCCCTTCGTCGATGATCATCTGATGAAGAAAGTGGCACAGGCCCAAGAAACAGGCTCGCGTAAAGTGATAAAAACGTGGTCCCGACGATCCGATGTTTTACCGGAAATGGTAGGTCTCACTTTCGCCGTCCATAACGGAAATAAATTCATTCCCGTTTACGTCACCGAAAATATGGTAGGCCATAAATTAGGTGAGTTTTCGCCGACCCGTACTTACTACGGACACGCAGCTGACAAGAAAGGCCGTAAGTAACAATAGATCTTGCAGGAAAGATCCTGAGGAGTGAACACGATGGAAACAAAAGCCGTCGCTAAATATATACGTATCTCACCACAAAAGGCGCGTCTCGTTGCAGACGTAATTCGTGGTATGAAAGCCGATTCTGCTGTTACCACCTTACGTTTCATGCCGAAAAAGGCTGCACAAATCATTCGGAAGGTGCTCGAATCTGCTGTGGCAAACGCTGACCAGCGTGATTCGGTGGATGTAGACAGCCTCTATGTAAAAGAGATTACGGTGGATGGTGGGCCGATGCTTAAGCGTTTTAGCCCAAGGGCCCAAGGGCGTGCTACCCGTATTCTGAAACGGACCAGTCACATAACTGTGGTCGTAGACGAAGCTTAATTCACCTATTTATAGAATACTAGCAGAGGGAACGGAGGGTTATCTTGGGACAAAAAGTAAATCCCATCGGACTGCGTATTAATATTACACGCTCTTGGGAATCCATTTGGTATGCTGATAAGGATTATGCAAGTAACTTGCATCAAGATCAGCTGATCCGCAAATATCTTAAAAAGCGTCTTTATCACGCAGGCGTCGCACGCATAGTCATTGAGCGTACCGGCGAAAAAGTCAAGATTAAACTCTTCACCGCCCGGCCGGGTATCGTTATCGGCAAGAAGGGATCGGAAATTGAAGGATTGAAAAAAGATCTTGAACAAAAATTTAAACGCAACTGCTTCATCGATATTCAGGAAGTTCGCCGTCCTGAAGCTGATGCACAACTGGTTGCCGAAAATATTGCCACCCAACTTGAGCGACGAATTGCCTTTCGTCGGGCAATGAAGAAATCCATTAATTCAGCTCTTCGTTTTGGGGTTCAGGGCATAAAAATTTCCTGTTCCGGACGTCTGGGCGGTGCTGAAATGTCACGTACCGAGTGGTTTAAAGAAGGGCGTGTACCTTTACATACCCTGAGAGCCGATATTGACTACGGAACAGCCGAAGCGAAAACCACTTATGGAATCATCGGCGTTAAAGTGTGGATCTTTAAGGGTGAGGTCTTGGCGGCCACCGATAATGTCGGGGAGAGCCAAGCCCAAACCAATTGATTTGCCCCTCAGGACCGGTGAATTTCTAAGGAGTTGAGACATGTTAAGTCCTCGTAAAGTTAAACATAGAAAGCAGTTTAAAGGAAGAATGGACGGCACCTCTCTTCGAGGCGCCGAGTTAGCCTTTGGCGACTATGCGCTCAAAGCTGTTGGTTGTGGCCGAATGACCGCGCAACAGATTGAAGCCGCCCGTATTGCCATCAATCGTAAGGTAAAACGTGGTGGTAAACTCTGGATCCGTGTTTTTCCTGATAAGCCTATTACTAAAAAGCCTGCTGAAACCCGTATGGGTAAGGGTAAAGGTGTTCCTGAGTACTGGGTGGCGACTATCCGTCCGGGGCGTATCCTTTACGAATTGAAAGGGGTACCAGAAGAACTGGCTCTTGAGGCATTGCGACTCGCTAGCTTTAAGCTTCCATTTCCCACGATTGTCATCAGTAAGAGTAAAATAATATGAAAGCAAAAGATCTGAGAAGTTTAGCAATCGAAGACTTGCAGAAGAGGGAAGAAGAGACCCGTGAGGACCTTTTTAAACTTCGGTTTAAACACGGCATCCGTCGCCTTGATAATCCTTCTAAGCTCAACCAACTCCGAAAAGACATTGCTAGAATACAGACTATTCTTGCTGAAAAAGAAAACCAAGCAGCGTAGCTGATTAATTTTAGACTTGGAAAATACAATGAGCGAAAATGTAAAAAAAACGCGACAAGGCTTTGTTGTCAGCAACAAAATGGACAATAGTGTTGTTGTTCTTGTCGAGCGTAAAGTTCCCCATAAATTATATGGGAAATACATTCGGCAACAAGTCAAATATATGGCTCATGACGCATCTAATCAGTGCCAAATTGGTGATCTGGTTGTAATCGAAGAATGCCGTCCTTTGTCCAAAAGAAAAAGATGGCTGGTTCGAAGCATTGTAGAGCGTGCTGTATAACTCCATAGCGCCTAATAATCAGCTTAAGATACGAATCGAGAAGATAATCGGGTGAGGTCATGATCCAAACTGAAACCGTGTTGAATGTAGCGGATAATTCCGGGGCTAAAAAAGTACTCTGTATTCGAGTGCTTGGAGGTACTAGAAAGCGCTACGCACGTATTGGTGATATTATTGTTGTAACGGTTAAAGAAGCAATTCCCCATGCAAAAGTCAAGAAAGGGGATGTTTTAAATGCCGTAGTTGTGCGAACTGTTAAGGCTATCAAACGTCCGGAAGATACGACGGTTAGGTTTGATGAAAATGCTGCCGTACTGCTTGCAAACAATGGTGAACCCATTGGAACGCGTATTTTTGGACCAATTGCTCGTGAACTGAGATCACTTGGCTTCATGAAAATAATCTCCCTTGCTCCTGAAGTATTATAGACTACTCCTCATTTACCTATTGAAATTTAGGGGATTAAGATATGCGTCAAGGTCAATGCAATTTACGCGTTAACGACAAAGTAGAAGTCATCGCTGGAAAAGACAAAGGTCGGGTTGGTAAGGTTTTGCGTGTTGAACGTGAAAGCAACCGTGTGGTTGTTGAACGAATTAACATGATCAAAAAACACCAAAAAGCCACCGAAGCGTCTCAATCCGGTCAAATCATAGAAAGAGAAGCTGGCATTCATATTTCCAATGTCATGCTGGTGTGCCCTGAATGCGCCGAAACTGTACGAGTCGGTAAGCAGATCTTTGATGACGGCACCAAAGTTCGCATTTGCAAAAAGTGCAAAGCTACCATCGAATCAGCTAAATGACGGCATTCTCGCTTACGGAGTAAAGAATGGGCACATTAAAAGAACAATACGAAAACGAGGTACGACCCGCGCTGCTTGAGCAACTTGGGATGAGTAATGCAATGGATATCCCCCGCATTGAGAAAGTTGTTCTCAATATGGGACTTGGAGAAGCCGTTCAGAATCCTAAGGTGGTCGAAAAAGCTGCTGGTGAACTTACCTTGATCGCTGGGCAGAAAGCTGTCGTTACCCGTGCAAAAAAATCCATTGCCACCTTTAAGCTTCGTGAAGGAATGCCTATTGGTGCACGTGTAACCCTGCGCAGGGAACGGATGTACGATTTCCTCGCTAAGTTGATCAACGTCGCTTTACCGCGGGTTCGTGACTTTCGCGGAGTATCATTCAAGGGCTTTGATGGCCGGGGGAATTACTCTATGGGTATTACCGAGCACATCATTTTTCCTGAAATTGATTACGACAAAATCGACCAGATTCGTGGATTGAATGTGACTATTGTCACCTCTTCCAAGACAGATGAAGGGGCTAAAGCCTTGCTTGAAGCTATCGGAATGCCCTTTAGAAAAAAATAATTCCTAACACCCTGATGCAGAGCATTGCTTTCTAGGAGGATTCTGTGGCCAAAAAGTCTTTAATTGCCAAGGCAATTCGTACGCCGAAATTTGAAGTGCGACGGTATAACCGTTGCCCTTTGTGTGGGCGAGCCCGTGCTTATTACCGAAAATTTGGGATATGCAGATTATGTTTTCGCAAGTTAGCTTCCAAAGGGGAGATCACTGGCGTAACAAAATCGAGTTGGTAAACGAACTCATACAGAGCCAATTTTCATATTAAGAGGATTTATTCAATGTCTATGAGTGACCCGTTGGCAGATATGCTGACAAGAATTAGAAATGCAACGAAATCGCGTTTCAGTTCAGTTGAGATGCCACTGTCCAAACTTAAGGTCAGCGTAGCTAAAGTGTTGAAGGAAGAAGGATACATCGCCGATTTTCAAATCAGCGAAGAAGGTCCTCAAGGCACACTGAAGCTTGATCTTAAATATGGACCGCACAATGAACTGGTAATAACGGGTATCCGTAGAATCAGCAAACCCGGTTGTCGTCGGTACAAACGAAGCAACCAGATTCCCACTGTTATGAGTGGATTGGGCATTGGTATTTTGACGACCTCAAGAGGCGTAATTTCCGATAAGCAAGCCCGTCAGCAAAATATCGGTGGTGAATTGCTCTGCGAAGTTTGGTAATTTAACGAGATTTGCTGAAATAAGGAGATCCTAATGTCCAGAATAGGAAAACAGCCAATTCCGATCCCAAATGGGGTTAAGGTTGAAATAAAGGGAACACACATCAAGGTTCAGGGGAAAAAAGGTAGTCTTGAACGTGATGTCCGTCCTGAGATTGAAATTGTCGAGCAAGAGAGTAACCTAGTCTTTAGCCCTAAGGGAACCAGCAAAAAGGTTCTGGCTTTCTGGGGTATGACCCGGTCTTTGGTCAGCAACATGGTTACTGGTGTTGATCAGGGGTTCAGTAAGAAACTTATGGTTGAGGGTGTTGGGTATCGTGCCAATGTGAGCGGGAATACCTTAACCTTAAACGTAGGGTACTCAAGTCCCGTCAACTACGCACTGCCAGCTGGTATATCAGCGACCGTTGATAAAGACAATTCCATTACTCTTGAAGGAATTGACAAAGAACTCATTGGCCTGACTGCAGCGCAAATTCGTGCAATCCGCAAACCCGAGCCCTATAAAGGTAAAGGTATTCGTTATTTTGACGAGCACATTGTACGTAAAGTCGGCAAGGCCGGCGGTAAAAAATAAATTCTGACTATACTATAATCCGACCATGGCCAAAACTAATTCGAAAGTAACGGCGAGAAAGAAACGGGTTCAGCGAATTCGCGTCAAAATTTCCGGCACGACTGAGCGCCCTCGTCTGAGTGTTTTTCGTAGCAACCGTCACATCTATGCGCAAATTATAGATGATACTCAACATAAGACTTTGGTTTCAATGTCCACAGATCGCAAAGATTTCGCCACAGACGATACTAGCGATAAATGTGCGCAGGCCAAAAAAGTAGGACTCATGCTTGCTGAGAAAGCAAAATCAGCAGGGATTGAGAAAATTGTTTTCGACAGAGGAGGGTACCTCTATCATGGTCGTATCAAGTCTTTGTCGGAAGGTGCTCGCGAAGGCGGACTCCAATTCTAATTACAAAAACGCTTCTAAAGAGTGAATCAAATTTAACAACGGGGGTGTTTCTTGGCTGAATTTAAGCGAGCTAAAGAAGGAATTCAGGAAGAGCTCATCGAAAAAATAGTCTATATAAATCGTGTGGCCAAGGTTGTTAAAGGTGGTCGGCGGTTTAGTTTTAGTGCCATTGTCGTCGTTGGTGATGGAAACGGGCGTGTTGGATACGGTTTGGGAAAAGCCAATCAGGTTCCTGAAGCGATTCGTAAGGGAATTGAGCAGGCTCGAAAAGATATGAAAACTGTATCACTGACTAACGTATCCATCCCTCATGGTATCACCGGAAAATTTAAATCCGGGTCGGTCATGCTGCGTCCTGCTTCTGATGGTACTGGGGTTATTGCCGGTGGTGCAGTACGTGCCGTATTGGAAGCTGCTGGTGTGCAGAATATTCTAACCAAGTGTCTTGGCTCAAACAACCCGCACAACCTTGTTAAGGCGACTGTGGACGGATTAAGACGGCTCAGAAGTGCAGAGCAGATTGCTAAATTACGGAACAAACCAGTAGCTGAACTGGTCGCCTAAGGTTTCGAGAGGTTTTTTATAATGGAACAAACTGTTACGTTTACCCAAGTAAAGAGTAGTATCGGCAGTCCTCAATCTATCCGGGCTACTTTGGTTGGATTGGGCTTGACCAAATTATATAAAACCGTGACCCGAAAAGATACACCCGAGTTACGCGGTATGTTGAACAAGGTTCAACACCTGATAAAGATGGAGGATTAATCGTGCTCAAATTAAACACCTTGGCGCCTAGTGAAGGCGCTCGTAAGGATAGAAAAAGAGTAGGACGTGGTCCAGGTAGCGGGAGCGGGAAAACTGCTGCCCGTGGCCATAAAGGTGCACGCGCAAGATCTGGTTACAGCATGCGGGCTGGTTTTGAGGGTGGGCAGATGCCACTACATCGTCGCTTGCCTAAGCGCGGGTTCAACAACATCTTTAAAAAAGTGTTCTCTATTGTATCTCTTGACGATCTGAATAGCTTTGAAAACGGGTCTATCGTTGATTACAGCGCTTTGGTCGAAGCAGGTATCATTAAACAGGACGCTCTCGTGAAAATCCTGGCCAATGGCGAATTGCAGAAGTCTCTTACCGTAAAAGTAGACAAAATCAGCCAGGGTGCAAAAGAGAAGATTGAAGCAGCTGGTGGAACTGTCGAGGTGTAAAGCATGGCAGGTTTAGTCAGTGCTGCAAGTATACCTGAACTGCGAAAGAGAGTGATTTTCACTCTCTTTATGCTTTTGGTCTATCGGATGGGGGTTCAAATTCCGACCCCTGGGATCAATGGAGAGGCGTTATCAGCGTTTTTTACTCAAAACGCGAGCACACTATTTGGCATGTTCAACATGTTTTCTGGTGGTGCTTTGGAAAAATTTTCCATATTTGCCCTGGGCATCATGCCTTACATTTCTGCCTCCATTATCATTCAGTTGCTCACTGTTGTCATTCCCCAGCTTGAAGCCCTTTCAAAGGAAGGTGAATCCGGCAGGAGAAAGATCACCCAATATACCCGCTATGGAACGGTTGTACTCTCAATTATCCAAGGTTTTTTTATTGCCTCCGGACTCGAGGGGATGACCAGTCCTAATGGAGTCTCTGTCGTCATTGACCCAGGCCTCCAGTTTAAACTTCTCACTGTTATAACCCTCACCTCAGGCACAGCCTTTATCATGTGGCTCGGTGAACAAATGACTGAGAGAGGGATTGGAAACGGTATCTCTCTGATCATTTTTTCTGGTATCGTCGCCCGTATGCCGGCCGCTGTAGGCAATACGATTGAGCTTATTAAATCAGGAGAGTTATCCCTGATATTTGTTCCAATCATTGTTGCCATGATGTTTTTGGTTGTGGGCTTTATTATATTTGTAGAAACCTCGCAGCGTCGAATACCGATTCAATATGCCAAACGTGTTGTCGGGCGAAGGGTATATGGGGGACAGTCTTCCCACCTACCATTAAAAATCAATGTGTCTGGTGTAATACCCCCAATCTTTGCCTCCTCCATCATGATGTTTCCCGCGACAATTGGGTCGTTTGTCAAAATCGATTGGGTACAACAATTGTCTGCCGCTTTTTCACCTGGCTCGGTTTATTACTACCTCCTGTTTGTAGTGATGATTGTTTTCTTCTGCTTTTTTTATGCTGCCGTTACCTTCAAAGCCGATGATGTAGCGGAGAATTTAAAAAAGAATGGGGGGTTTGTGCCTGGTATCAGGCCTGGCAAAAAAACTAGTGAGTTTTTGGATTTTGTTTTAACCAGGCTCACTGTTGTCGGGGCTTTCTATTTAAGCGCTGTTTGTGTGATGCCAACATTGCTTATCAGTAAACTCAACGTGCCTTTTTATTTCGGCGGTACGGCCTTACTTATTGTAGTCGGTGTCGCCATTGATACTATTTCTCAGATTGAGTCGCATATGATTATGAGAAATTACGACGGATTTCTCAAATCCAGTCGCGTAAAAGGTCGGTAACGAGGATATCGTGATCGCAAGCGAAAATGCTATTACTCTGAAAACGCCAGATGAAATATCCATCATGCATCAGGCTAATCAGATTGTTGCCGGGGTATTGAATCTCCTAAGATGTCGTATCGTTGATGGGATCACTACTCACGCTCTTGATAAGTTGGCTGAGGAATTTTGCAGGGACCACGGTGCGGTCCCTGCTTTTAAAGGGTATAAAGGGTTTCCTGCGAGTTTGTGTGCTTCTGTCAATGAAGAGGTGGTGCACGGGATTCCCTCAAAAGCTAAATTTTTAAAAAATGGGGATATCATTTCCCTTGATTTTGGAACATTATACAAGGGCTTTTACGGTGATGCCGCCATTACCGTACCTGTGGGTGAAATACAGGCTCAGGTCAAATTGCTTTTGGATGTAACCCATGATTCCTTGATGAAGGGTATCGAACAGGCTCATATTGGGAACCGAATCTCTGATATTTCTCGAGCCGTTCAAAATCATAGCGAGTCGTATGGGTTTTCCGTTGTTCGTCAATTTGTTGGTCACGGAATAGGCTCTAACCTACATGAACCGCCCGAGATCGCAAATTATGTTCAACGACAATCTTCTCCACGAATAATGGAGGGGATGGTCCTCGCTATTGAGCCTATGATTAACCTTGGGGGGGCTAAGGTTAAGATCCTTCGCGATCAATGGACGGTTATTACTGCCGACCGTAAACCTTCTGCCCATTTTGAACACTCGGTAGCTATTACCCATAATGGACCTCTCATTCTTAGTAAATACCCGAGTGAAATGTCCTAGAATCATTGTAAAAGACTAAAATAGTACAAAAACGCTTGATAATTCGGCTTTTGTTAGATATATAATTAAAATTTGTGCTCGTCTATTTTTGGGAGCGATTTACCTTATGGCCAAAGAAGAAGCCATCGAAGTTGAAGGCACTATCGTAGAACCCTTACCCAACGCCATGTTTCAGGTTGAACTGGATAATGGGCACAAGGTTCTAGCGCATATTTCCGGTAAAATGCGTATGCATTATATCAAAATTCTTCCCGGCGACCGTGTCACTGTAGAGTTGTCGCCCTATGACCTTACTCGTGGAAGGGTAACCTTCAGAGCGAAAGGTGGGAAGGGAAAAAATAGTAAATGATCAGGGGTGAAACATGAAAGTACGTTCGTCAGTCAAAAAGATCTGCAGCGAATGTAAGATCTTGAAACGGAAAGGCGTTGTCAGGGTTGATTGTGCAAATAAAAAACACAAACAACGGCAAGGATAAACTCGTCGTTAATAATCTAGCAAGATTCTGATTAAGGAGCACGGATTTGGCACGTATATCTGGTGTGGACCTGCCACGCAACAAACACATGGATCGAGCTTTGACCTATATTTACGGCATTGGATTAACAACTGCTCGCCAAATTCTCGATAAGGTCGATCTTCCTTATCAGATGAACAGTGACGATCTGAGCGGCGATGATGTAAACCGTATCCGTATAGTTATAGAAAGTGACCACGTTGTTGAAGGTGATCGTCGACGTGAAGTATCCATGGATATTAAACGTCTCATGGATCTCGGTTGTTACCGTGGTCGTCGCCATCGTCGGGGACTACCCGTTAGGGGGCAAAGGACCAAAACTAATGCACGCACTCGGAAAGGTCCTAGACGCGGTGCAGCGGTTCGTAAGAAATAATTATCACTTGCACTGTTCTGACTGAAGAGTAATTGGGAGTCGCTATGGCTAAAGCTGGCAAGGTCAATACAAAGGTAAAAAAGAAAGATAAAAAAAATGTCCCTGAGGGGATCGTTTTTATTTATTCCACATTTAACAACACGGTCATCACTGTTTCTGATCGGCAGGGTAACACTCTGTCTTGGTCGAGCGCCGGTGTTCTAGGGTTCAAAGGGTCAAGAAAGTCGACACCGTTCGCAGCGCAAAATGCGTTGAACGATGCCGTATCTAAAGCTAAGGAACACGGTCTTCGTAAAGTTGAGGTTCGGGTTAAAGGTCCTGGTCCTGGTCGCGAAGCAGCGTTACGTGCCCTTACTGGTGTTGATCTTGACGTAAGTCGTATTGTCGATGTTACCCCGCTTCCTCATAATGGGTGTAAACCGCCCAAAAGAAGAAGAGTTTGATACTCAACACTCGCCTATCCGTTCAACAGTCAGAGATCTTATCGGATAAATTTTGGAGGTAAAAGTTGGCTAGATATACAGGCGCATCCTGCAGGCTGTGCAGACGTGAAAATCTCAAGTTGTTCCTCAAGGGTGACCGCTGTTACTCAGACAAGTGCGCTTTCGAGCGGCGTTCTTTTGCTCCCGGGCAACACGGACAGAATAAATTTCGCAAAGTGTCCGATTACGCTGTTCAGTTGCGTGAAAAGCAGAAAGTAAAGCAAATGTACGGCATGCTTGAGGCGCAATTCCGCCGGTATTTCGAGAAAGCCGACCGTACTAAAGGTGTTACCGGTGAGATCCTACTGGTTATGCTGGAGCGACGCTTCGATAACACTCTCTACCGTTGTGGTTTTGCGAGTTCACGCGATCAGGCTCGACAGATGGTTCGTCACAATCTTTTTCTGGTGAATGGTAAGAAGGTTAATATACCGTCCTATCAGGTTAAAGCTGGTGATGTCATCGTCTTAAAAGATAAACATCAAAAAAATGAAGTGATCATTGATAACCTTGAGGGCGCTGTTCGTCGTGGACTGCCCAGCTGGCTCGAGCTTGATCAGGCGAAATTCCAGGGTGTTGTCAAAGCATTGCCAAATCGCGAAGAAATAACGATGCCAATTCAGGAACAACTTATCGTTGAGTTGTATTCCAAGTAACTTTAATCGTTAGGTACTGCATGGCACAAGAAATCCGGGACGACAATCCCTTTTATAAAAATTGGCACAGCCTCATTTCTCCTGAGAAACTTGAAGTCGACGATAACTCCCTTTCGAGTAATCATGGGAAATTTGTCTGCCAACCCCTTGAGCGTGGTTTTGCGACAACTATCGGTAATTCCCTTCGGCGAATTATGTTGAGCTCTATTCGCGGTGCAGCGATCACCAGCGTACGTTTGGGTGACGCTCTCCACGAGTTTACCACCATTGATGGGGTTCACGAGGATGTTGCGGAAATCATCCTTAACTTGAAGCAGGTTCGTTTAAAACTTAACGGTCCTGATTCTCGAACTGTTGTTATCGAGAAACAGGGTCCTGGAAAGGTAGTCGCCGGAGATATTAATGGTGGCGCATATGTTGAGGTCATGAATCCTGATCTCCATGTCTGCACCTTAACCAGCGATATGACCTTCCGTGCAGAGCTGGAAGTGCATTGGGGAAAAGGCTATGTTTCCGCTGAGCACAATAAAAAGGAAGGACAACCAATTGGAGTAATCCCTGTTGATGCCTCCTTTTCTCCTATTGTTCGCGTTCAATATATTGTGAGTCAGGCGCGTGTTGGTCAGCAGACCGACTATGATCGCCTCACCATAGAGATTGAAACGGATGGTAGTGTTGAACCACAAAACGCATTAGCCTATGCTGCAAAGATTCTTAAAGAGCAAATGACTATCTTCATCAACTTTAATGAAGAGATTGCTAAGGCGCCAGATAATGCGGATGAGGATGATGACGGCAAAGCCTATCCGCCATTTCTCGATAAAAATGTCGAAGATTTGGAGCTTTCAGTACGCTCGGCAAACTGTCTGAAAAATGCTCAAATCCAGTACATTGGACAGCTTGTCAATAAAACCGATGCTGAAATGTTGAAAACCAAAAATTTCGGTCGGAAATCGCTCAATGAGATCAAAGCGCTTTTATCTGAGCACAATCTCACATTGGGCATGAAATATGACGGGTGGGTAGCGCCCGATAAACGTGAAGAAAAACTGGAAGAGTAAACCTACAGTTTATATAGAGGACTCTTTTAGAGACAAAAGGACAAGACCATGAGACATAGAAAAGCAGGTCGTAAACTTGGCCGGACATCATCGCATCGTGATGCAATGCTGCGTAATATGGTGACCTCATTGCTCGACCAAGAGCGGATTGTTACCACTGTTCCCAAAGCAAAAGAAGCACGGCGTGTTGCAGAACAAATGATAACTTTGGGCAAACGTGGCGACCTGCATGCTCGTCGTCAGGCCTTGTCCTACATCCGCTCCAAGGATACCGTTGCAAAACTCTTTGACCAGTTAAGCGGTCAGTATGCAGAGCGACAAGGTGGGTATACTCGTATCATCCGCACCGGTAACCGGGCAGGTGATGCTGCCCCAATGGCTATTCTTGAATTGGTTGATTATAAGGAAGCCGTTGAAGCGCCACAGGCTGAGCAAGAATAATTAGTCCAACTCGCTCATTTTTGTTATTTAAGCTGGTATGAAATTCATACCAGCTTTTTTTTTAATATTTTCCTATGGATTACGAAAATTTAATTCCACACGATCGAGAACGGTTAGGGCATGAATCTTTTCAATTTCACTGTCATCCCGATGTACCGTGTTTCCTCAGTTGTTGTCGCAATGTTGATTTACCGTTGTATCCCTATGATATTGTATTGCTAAAAAAGCAACTTGGGCTTACGAGCTCAAAGGTCATTGAACGATATGCCAACCTCTGTGAAGGAAGCCATCCATACTTTCCAGGGTTGAAACTGAAACTTACCGAGGACGCAGCCTCCTCTTGTCCTTTTCTGCGTCCGGAGGGTTGCAGTGTCTATGTAAACAGGCCTACTGCCTGCCGCACTTATCCCCTAGAGAGGGGGATTGAGTCCACAGGTTTGGGCGAACCACTGCGTATTCACTATTTTCTTACCCACCATCCCTACTGCAAGGGGCATTTTGAATCCCGTACATATACGGTTAAACAATGGGAACGTGATCAAGATCTCCACCAGTGCAATCTGGTCAACGATATGTGGGCTGAGTTAGATGCTTTTTTTGCGACTAACCCTTGGGCTGGCGAAGGGAAAGCTGGTCCGTATCAACGCCTTGCTTTTATGGCCTGCTACAACATCGATGATTTTCGTGTTTATCTCGAACAGCATAATGTGCTCAATAATTTTAGAATGGCAAAGGATGAACGACGGCGAATTGGCCGCGATGATGAGGCACTTCTCCAATTCGGGTTTCGTTGGTTGGAGTTCATTCTCGGTGGAAGGAAAAAATTGGTCAAAAAATAGTTAGCGCCTCAATATGGACGGATTATCAGCAAATCTGAGTTGAGACAGACTTGTAAATTTAATCTCATCGTGCTAGAATAATGGATTCGCCTACTTTTGGGGGCTGCTTGTTGAGTCCCCTATCACACACATCCTGACGATTATGCCCAGGTGTTTCATCATTGATGGAATCGGCTGACAGGATGGAGGTTTAACCAAAAAACAATCAGGAGATACAATGGCAGCAGTTAACATGCGTCAGATGTTGGAAGCGGGTCTGCACTTCGGTCACCAGACCAGACGATGGAATCCTAAAATGAAACCCTATATTTATGGGCCGAGAAATGGGATTTATATTGTCAACCTCGACATTACCATGAAACTTTTCAGAAAAGCATATGCAGCCCTGACCGAAATCGTCGCTAACGGTGGTTCTGTGCTTTTCGTCTGCACCAAACGCCAGGGACAGGTTATTATCAAGGAAGAAGCTGAGCGTTGTGGAATGTATTTTGTAAATCACCGCTGGCTCGGTGGCATGCTGACTAACTTTCAGACCATTAAACATTCCGTTGACCGTCTTAAAAAAATTGAAACCATGCAGGCTGATGGGACCATTAATCGGTTCCCCAAAAAAGAGATCCTGAAAATGGAAAAAGAGCGTGTTAAACTGGACCGCAATATCGGCGGTATCAAAAATATGCGCACGCTTCCGGATGTCTTGTTTGTCGTTGATCCGAGAAATGAGGACATTGGCGTTGGCGAGGCGGTCAAGCTCGGTATTCCGGTCATTGCATTGACAGATACCAACTGTGACCCCGACGGAATTGACTACGTAATTCCTGGTAACGATGATGCTATCCGCGCTATTAAACTGATTTCTTCCATGATGGCTCAAGCCGTCCTTGAAGGGAAATCACGTCGAGGTGATGACACCCCCGCCGACATAGACGAACTCGAGGCCGCGATGAGCAATGGCGCCAAAGAGGATCTTGCTGCTAAGGTGGAAGAGGAATAACTACGCTTCCTCTTTTTCGCGCATCCCCTTGTTAAACAACCGACAAAAGGGTCTAGAAGACTTTTTTGTCGGTTTTGCGTATACTGTTGATTATGAGATGTGCTTTAATGCACGTTGACTAAGGAGAAAGACTGTGACAATTACAAGCCAGATGGTAAAGGAACTGCGGGATAAAACCAATGCCGGCATGATGGACTGCAAAAAAGCTCTTACCGAGACGGATGGGGACTTGGAAAAGGCTGTAGACCTGCTTCGGCAAAAAGGCCTAGCCGTTGCTGCCAAGCGTGCCGGCCGCGAGACCAAAGAAGGTGTGGTCGAGTGTTATATTCATGCCGGTGGTAAGCTGGGCGTTATGGTTGAAGTTGGTTGTGAAACCGATTTTGTTGCTAAAACTGATGATTTCAAGGCTTTTGCTAAAAACGTAGCTATGCACATTGCAGCGGCCAATCCCGTTTCTATCAACCGTGATGATGTACCGGCGGAATTGGTTGAGCGTGAGAAGGAAATTTATGTAAAGCAAGCCCTCGATTCCGGTAAGCCCGCGCAGATCGTTGAGAAAATGGTCGGAGGTAAATTGGATAAATATCTTGCTGAAATCTGTTTGCTTGAGCAGAAATATGTCAAGAATCCCGATCTCTCTGTTCAGGATCTGCTTAACGAGCTCGTCGCCAAAATGGGTGAAAATATTTCTGTTAAACAGTTTGCCCGTTTTCAGATTGGCTAATATCTCTGCCTAATCTCCGAGGGTTCGTCGTCAACATATTACCCATGGATGAAATGTGGGAAAGAGAAGTAACGAGGAGAGTAGCGAAATGAAATTCAAACGAGTTCTTTTGAAAATCAGTGGTGAAGCCCTCATGGGGGATCGTCCCTACGGCATCAGCACCGAGGTTATTAAGTACTTGTCCCAAGAAATTCAGGCGCTGCACAACCTCAAAATCGAACTTGCCTTAGTTATTGGTGCAGGGAATATATTTCGTGGTGTCGCCGGGGCTGCCAGTGGTATGGACCGGAGCTCCGCCGACAACATGGGCATGCTTGGTACGGTAATGAATTCACTGGCCGTACAGGATGGTCTGGAGAACCTCAATATCCCGACGAAGGTTATGTCTGCCATCACCATGCTCAATGTCTGCGAAGCCTACGAGCGACTGAAAGCCCTCGATCATCTGGAACATAACAGGGTCGTGATTTTTGCTGCAGGCACTGGTAATCCTTACTTTACCACTGATACCGCTGCAGTGCTTCGAGCTTTAGAAATTAAGGCCGATGTTATTATGAAGGCGACCAGGGTTGATGGTGTGTATGACCGTGATCCGGAAAAGGATTCCAACGCAGTACGCTACCATACCCTGACCTTTTCCACTGTCCTGCGTGATGATCTACGAATTATGGATGCCGCAGGTATTTCCCTTGCGCGTGACAATAATCTGCCGATCTTTGTTTTTGATATGACTAAGCCCGGAAATATTGTCAAAGCCGTGACTGGGGAAGATGTAGGAACCCTGATTACCAACTGAATCCAACACAACCTCGCCAAGCTCACTTGCTTGACGAGGTTGTGCTTTGTATGAGGAGATACTATGACCAAAGACGTTATCGATCAATTGAAGGATAAGATGGCCTCAAGCATCGACGCGCTTAAACGTGATCTGGTAAAAATTCGTACCGGGCGGGCAACGCTGTCCTTGCTTGATGGAATCAAGGTTAATGCCTACGGCTCTCAAATGACCTTAGATCAGGTCAGCGCCTTAACCATTCCTGAAAGCAATATGATTTCCATCAAACCGTGGGATCCGCAGGTTCTTCCCGCGATTGAAAAGGCTATTCACGCCTCTGATCTCGGCTTAACCCCGAACAGCGATGGCAATGTCGTCCGGCTCATCATCCCACCGTTAACCGAAGACCGTCGTAAGGATTTGGTCAAACAGGTAAAAAAATTAGGTGAGGAACACAAGGTCGCCATTCGTAATGTCCGCCGTGATGCCAACGATAGTCTTAAGAAATTGAAGAAAGATAAGGAAATCTCTGAAGACGATCTGTTCCGTCTCCAAGATGAATCCCAAAAGGTCACTGATAGTTTCATTGCTCAAATCGATGAGATTGTAAGTGGCAAAGAAAAGGAAGTCATGGCTGTTTGATCGGCCTTGCAATACCTACCTGCCACTGTGGAGATTCAAGGTTCCGACTGTACCATTCCTCGTCATGTTGCCATTATCATGGATGGCAACGGGCGTTGGGCTGAAGAACGTCATCGACCGCGGCTATTCGGGCATAAGGCCGGTGTCGATACGGTTCGTGAAATTGTTGAAGTTGCCCGTTCTCTAGGCATAGAATTCCTTACCCTCTATGCCTTTTCCACCGAAAACTGGAAGCGGCCGAAAGGTGAGGTGAGTGGCCTTATGGGGTTGCTCAAAACCTACCTCCAGGCTGAATTGCGTTCTATGTTGCGCAACGAAATTCGCCTCAATTGCCTTGGTCTCTTCCAAGGACTGCCAGAGGATGTGCGCCGAATTTTGCAGGAGAGCATCAATCAAACGCAGGCCTGCACCGGAATGACCTTAAACCTTGCGCTCAACTATGGTGGACGATCCGAATTGCTGGATGCGATCAAGCGGATTGCCTCCAAATGTCAGGATGGGACCTTGGATCCGGCGGCTTTGACTGACGCCACTATTAATCAACATCTCTTCACCGCAGGGCAGCCCGATCCAGATCTCCTGATCCGCACTGGCGGTGAGAATCGGCTCTCCAACTTTCTGCTTTGGCAGGCTTCCTATTCCGAGCTCTATTTCACCGATATTAAATGGCCTGACTTCCGAAAGGATCAGTTTATCGCCGCCCTTAATAATTATTTCCAACGACAACGCCGTTTCGGCAAAACCGGAGCTCAGCTCAACGGTGCGTAGAGATCGATGAATCGTGTGATCCCCGGCGTACTCATGGCAGTTTGTTGGTTTTTGCTGCTCTTCATGGGGACGCCCTTTCTTTTTTGGTGCGTTGGTCTGTTGGGTGCTGGTATTGCCCTGCACGAATTTTTTCGTATGGCCTGTAGTTTCCTGACCGGGCTGCGTCTGTATGGAACTATCCTCGCTTGTCTTTTCCCGGTATTGAGCGTCTTTAACGGGCAGATCGAGTTAGTCCCTGTGGGCCTTTTTATCTCTTTGTTGGCTCTTGTCACCCTCTCCTTACAGGCATACGGGAAGGTCGATGATGTGTTTCGCTACCTCACTTGTGGTGGGTTTGCTGCGCTCTACATATCCGGATGTCTGGCGCACCTGGTTTTGATTCGATTTTTACCCCAGGGGCCATACTGGCTCGCCTTGTTCATAGCCATGGTGGCTGGTTCCGATACAGGAGCGTATTACGCTGGCAAGACCTTTGGCCGTCGTAAACTTTTTCCTCTGATCAGCCCCAAGAAAACTGTTGCCGGAGGGATCGGTGGCATTCTCACTGGTGTTGTTGCTGCCGAAAGCATCAATAGGCTTCTCCCGCAACCGGCCGATCCCGTTCTGCTCCTGCTTGCCAGTAGCCTGATGATAGTGATCGGCATTTCCGGTGATCTCGCCGAATCCCTAATAAAACGATCCGTTGGAGTCAAGGATTCGGGGACGGTCCTTTTTGGTCACGGTGGGCTGCTTGATCGGGTCGACAGCCTTTTGCTCACCGGGCCAGTGTTTTTTTATCTGCTTTATTTCAAGCTCCTTCAATGAAACGAATTACACTCCTTGGGTCCACGGGCTCAATCGGCACCAATGTCCTGGCTGTAGTTCGCCAGTTTCCCGACCAGTTCCGTATTGTCGGCCTTTCTGCCGGAAGCAATATCGAACTGTTAAGTCAACAGGTGCTTGAATTTTCTCCTGAATGTATATCAATTGGCAATCCTGCGCTCGTGGCACCGCTGGCTCAATTGCTTCCGCCGATCTACCGGTCTCGCATTGTCTGTGGTGTCGAGGGGAACTGTACAGTGTCCACCCTCGGCGATGCGGATATGGTTGTGACCGCCGTGGTCGGAGCTGTTGGATTGTTACCCACCTTAGCCGCTATTCGTGCAGGCAAGGATGTGGGACTTGCCAACAAAGAAACGTTGGTGATGGCAGGTCGTCTGGTGATGGAGGAAGTTCGTCGCCGTCAGGTGCGCCTGTTGCCCATTGACTCCGAGCACAGTGCTATCTTTCAGGCCTTAGAAGCCGGTCGCAATGAAGACGTGTCCAAACTAATTTTAACTGCCTCCGGTGGTCCCTTTCGGACCTGGAGTCTTCAGGCATTAGAGCAGGCCACTCCTGACCAGGCCCTGGCCCATCCGAATTGGTCTATGGGCCGCAAAATTTCCATTGATTCTGCTACACTGATGAATAAGGGGCTGGAGGTTATCGAGGCTCGTTGGCTTTTTGGCGTTGAGCCTGCACGCATTGAGGTTGTGGTTCATCCCCAATCCATTGTTCACTCGCTGGTGGAATACCAGGACGGTTCGGTGGTGGCTCAGTTGGGTATCCCGGACATGCGCATACCTATTGCTTACGCCTTGACCTACCCAAAACGCTTGCCCTTGAATTTACCACGTCTTAGCTTGTCCCAATGTAGCGATCTCAGTTTTGAACAACCCGATTTGGATCGCTTCCCTGCCTTGCAGATGGCTTTTGCCGCCTTGGATGCGGGTGGGACCCAACCGGCAGCGCTTAATGCGGCTAATGAGGTCGCGGTAGAATCCTTTTTGCAAGGGCGAATTGGCTTTTGGGATATTGCCCGTGTGGTGGCCTACAGTTTGGCCAATACACCTCAGGACAATGACCTTGATGTTGAGGCCATTCTGGCAGCCGACCAGGCAGCCCGCATGACCGCCGACCAGGCGATTCGTACCCTCTGATCCGGGACCCCCCTTTCGGGGCATCCCTCTTATCCGGGCGCACGATGATCAGCGCCTAAAACAATGCAGCAAAAAGCCTGGCTTCCGCAACACGAAAGCATGGTGAGCTGAAAGGCTTGCTCCAGCGGTTTTTTGCGAGAACGAAAAATTTCCTCAGGACTTCCATGGTATCAGCTTTTTCCTTTATTCTCGTTCTCGGTGTTTTAATTTTCGTCCATGAGTTGGGCCATTTTCTCTTTGCCAAGCTTTTTGGCGTCAAGGTACTCAAATTTTCCTTGGGCTTTGGCAATAAACTGATCGGCCGCCAATGGGGGGAAACCGAATACCTGATCAGTGCCATGCCCCTGGGCGGGTACGTAAAAATGTATGGGGAACAGTCCGACGACGAAGTCAAAGACGAAGACAAGCATCGATCTTTCTCCCATAAGAGTATCTGGCAGCGATTCGGCATCGTCTTTGGAGGGCCACTGTTCAACCTACTCTTTGCAGTGGTGCTGTTTTTTTGCATGTTTGTTTTTGCTGGTATGCCCGAAGCCGTAGACTCGACCAAAATCGGTGAAATCAATCCCGGTTCGGTTGCCCAGCAGATCGGGCTCAAGTCCGGAGACGTGATCAAAATCATCAACGACCAATCTGTGACCACCTGGGAACAGGTGTCGAACGCGGTGAAAGAGAGTCAGGGCTCGGTAATCTCGCTGCATATTCTTCGGGCTGGTCAGGATCTTCAGTTCCAAGGGCAACCTACTATGCAGGAGGTGAAAAACCTCTTTGGCGAGGTGGTCGGGAAGCGCTACATGCTCGGTATTGTTCGTAGCGACGAGATTCGCTATGCCGAGGCCTCCATTGGTCAGGCCTGCCAGGGTGCCCTGGTCCAGACGTGGAATCTGGCCTACCTGACAGTGATGGGCATCGTTAAAATGATCCAGCGGGTTATTCCTGCCAGTGAACTGGGGGGACCGATCCGTATTGCCGAGTTGGCCGGGCAACAGATGGAAGCGGGCTGGATGAATCTGCTCTATTTCATGGGCCTGTTAAGTGTCAACCTCGGCATCCTTAACCTCTTGCCTATTCCCGTTCTCGATGGCGGCCACCTGGTTTTTCTTTCCCTGGAGGCAATCCGTCGGCGCGGTTTAAGTGAACGGAGCATGGAGATCAGCCAGAAAATTGGTATTGCCATTCTCGGTACCCTGATGGTTTTTGTATTTTATAACGATATCTTACGCCTGGTGAAGCGATGGCTGATGTCCTGATCCTAGCGATCGAGACCTCGACCGGATGTGGCAGCGTTGCCCTGACCCGCGGTGATGGACGATTCGGCAAGGTACTGGGGGAGTATACTCTCCAGCCAGAAGTGACCCATTCGCGTCGACTTTTGGGTTCAGTGAGTGCGATGATGCAGGCTCTGTCGGTGTCTTGGAATGATCTCGACGGGGTGGCTGTCAGTCTGGGACCAGGATCGTTCACTGGGCTGCGCATCGGCATGGCAGCGGCCAAAGGCATTGCCATGGCCGCCGATCGGCCCCTGATCGGGGTGCCGACCTTTGATGCTCTGGCTCTACAACTTACGCCGACGTCACTGCCGGTCTATCTTGTGCTCGATGCCCGCAAGCAACAGGTGTATGCCGCTCCCTATCATTTTTCTGCAGAGATCTGTCAACGCTCAGGGCCTTTCGTTGTGCTGGGGGCCGAGCAACTCCGTGACACAATCAACGAGCCGACCTTGGTGGCGGGGCCTGGGGTAATTGCCTGCGCGGACCAACTGCAAGAACACCCTCAGGTTCGTCTGCTGCGCGCTTCTGTTTTACATCCGCGTGCGGCGGCCATTGGTTTCTGCGGGGCAGCAATGCTCGGGCAAGATGATTTTGTTGCCGTGGAAAACTTAGTCCCGCTGTATGTACGTGCTTCAGAGGCAGAGCTTAATTTGCGACGGATAGAAATTAGGGGAATGTGATTGCCCCTGGAAGATGACTGTCTTTTGAATCCTGATGGACTCGTAAAACGTCCATCACACTCTAATAGATGGCTAAGTAAAAAAACAGATAGACAAGGAGCAGTGTTTTTTGGGGCGCGAAGATATACAGCAGGTATGTCGAGTGTCGAGAAAAACGCCACGACGCAGTCGATTGAAGTTTCTACGACGCCATCAAGCATTTATTCTCGCGTTTTAACTATTGACGAGGCCATCATGATTGAGCGCAGAAAAACGCGACGGGTTTATGTCGGCAAGGTGGCCATCGGTGATGGTGCCCCCATTGCCGTCCAGTCGATGACGAATACCCTGACCAGCGATGTCGAGGCCACCGTGCGCCAGATCCACGCCTTAGAGCAGGTGGGCTGTGAAATTATCCGGGTGGCGGTGCCGGATCCAGCTGCTGCAGAGGCCATCACCGCGATCCGTGAGCAGATTACCATCCCCTTGATTGCCGACATCCACTTTGACTCGCGTCTTGCGGTTGCGTCCATGGAGCATGGCGCCCAAGGGATCCGGATTAATCCGGGGAACCTCGGCGGTCCGGATAAACTGGCCCGAGTGGTTGACGCTGCTAAGATGCACCGTGTGCCGATTCGGGTGGGGGTCAACTCCGGCTCGATTGAAAAGGGGTTATTACAGCAATACGGCTATCCAACCCCTGAACATCCCGAAGCCCTGATAGCCAGCGCGCTCAATAATGTACGCCTGTTGGAGGAGTTTGGCTTTGATGCGATCAAAATCTCGATCAAATCCTCCGACGCCCTCACCACCATTGCCGGTTACCGCCAACTGGCGCAGCAAACCGACTACCCACTGCATCTAGGGGTCACCGAGGCTGGCGGCCTCATCCCGGGAACGGTCAAGTCGAGCGTGGCGCTGGGGATTCTTTTCTCCGAAGGTATCGGCGATACCTTCCGCATCTCACTCACCCGCGATCCGGTTGAGGAGATCCGTGTTGCCTTTGAGTTGCTCCGCTCCCTTCGTATCCGTGAACGTGGCCCGGAGATGATATCCTGTCCTACCTGTGGCCGGACCCGTATTGACCTCTTCACTCTTGCGGAACAGGTCGAGCGAAAACTGCAGACTATGGAAGGCACCTTCAAGGTGGCGGTCATGGGCTGTGTGGTTAACGGCCCAGGTGAGGCCCGGGAGGCGGATATTGGTATCGCCGGCGGCAATGGGGTTGGCATCTTGTTTAAAAAGGGCGAAATTTTTAAAAAGGTTGCCGAGGCTGATTTATTGCCGGTCTTTCTTGAAGAATTGGAAAAATTGGAAGCTGAGCGAAAAGAAAACCATTAAGGTTTTCTGCTTCCCTCTTAGAACGTGTTTTTGCTAGCGGAGATTCAACATGCGTTATTCTCAGATGTTATTGCCCACAACCAAGGAAACCCCCTCGGAGGCCGAGGTTGTCAGTCACCAGCTTTTGGTGCGGGGTGGATTCATCCGTAAACTGACCTCGGGGATGTATACCTATCTGCCGCTTGGCTTTCTCGCCCTGCAGAGGGTGACCGCCATTGTCCGCCAGGAGATGAATCGTGCCGGTGCCCAGGAGATCCTCATGCCCATGGTGCAACCGGGTGATCTATGGGAGGAGTCGGGTCGCTGGAAAAAATATGGACCGGAGCTACTGCGTTTTCGTGATCGCCACGACCGCGACTACTGTCTCGGACCGACCCATGAAGAGGTGGTCACCGATATCGCCCGGCGCGAACTGCAATCCTACCGGCAGTTGCCGATCAACCTCTATCAGATTCAGACCAAGTTCCGTGACGAAATCCGGCCTCGGTTCGGGTTGATGCGTGGCCGCGAATTCGTGATGAAGGACGCCTATTCCTTCGATGTCGATGATGAGGGCGCCGGACGAAGCTACGAGATTATGCGCCAGGCCTACCACCGTGTTTTCGAGCGCTGCGGGCTGGATTTTCGCGCGGTTGAGGCCGATAGTGGTGCCATCGGTGGCTCCTTTTCTCATGAGTTCATGGTCCTGGCGGAAACCGGCGAAGATACCCTGGTCATCTGTAACGAGTGTTCCTATGCCGCTAATATGGAGAAAGCCTCCATTATGCTTGCCGAGGCTACGCCCTCCGAGGTTGAGCAGCAGCCCATTGCCAAGGTCGCCACTCCCGGGATGAAGAAGGTGGAGAAGGTGGCAAGCTTTCTCGGTGTTCAGCCCTGTGAAGTCATCAAGACCATGTTCTACCTTGCCGATGGCGAGGTGGTGGCGGCCCTGGTTCGTGGGGATCGCGAGGTGCAAACTGTTAAACTGAAAAACCTCCTAGGGGCTAACGATGTGGAACCCCTGGATGAGGATCAGGTCTGGCAGCAGACTCGGTTGCCGGTAGGGTATCTGGGACCGGTGGACTTGGACCTGAAGATGGTGGCTGATCAGGAGGTGATGCGCATGGTCAACGCCGTTACCGGTGCCAACGAAAAGGGCAGCCATCTGACCGGAGTGAATCCGGAACGTGATTTCAAACCGGGTATTGTCGGCGATCTGCGTCAGGTAACCCTCGAGGACCGCTGTCCCGTGTGCGGCGGCTCTCTGGGGCTGAAAGAGGGGATTGAGGTGGGCCATATCTTCAAGCTCGGCGACAAGTATTCCGAGGCCATGGAGGCTCGTTTTCAGGACAGCGACGGTCAGGAAAAACCCTTTATCATGGGCTGCTACGGCATCGGCGTCAGCCGGGTGGTCGCTGCAGCCATTGAGCAGAATCACGATGCCAAGGGGATTATATTCCCCATACCCCTGGCGCCGTTCCAGGTGATTATCCTCAATCTCGGGCCAAAGGATGAGGCCTTTTGTCAGGCCGCTGAAGGCCTGTATGAGGCACTCAAAAAACAGGGCCTGGATGTGCTGCTGGATGATCGCGACGAGCGGCCGGGCTCCAAGTTTAACGATGCCGATTTGCTCGGCATCCCCTTTCGCCTCACCGTGGGCAAAACCTTTGAAAAAGAGGGGAAGGTGGAAGTGCGTTCCCGTAAGTCCGGAGAGACGCAGATGTTTACTCCCGAGGAAGTCATTGTCTTCCTCACCGATCAAGTTCGCCAAGCCTTGTCCTGATTCCCGGGGACTTTCCCCATAGAACGGAAACAGCGTCACCATGTCGGATATCAAACCATTACGCTCCCTCGCCTCCGGGTATCTGCACGGGGTCGACCTGACCCCGCTTGATACGGCCTGGGAGTTTATTCAAGAACGTCACGCCGGTCAGTTGTATGCGACCGGCGATCCCTATATTGATCATCTTCTGGCCGTGGGCTCGTCCTTGGCCTCGATGCGGCTTGACCTGGATACCATCGTCGCCGGCCTGCTCCATGGGACCCTCAAGGAGCGTGTAGCCACCCCGGAGGAACTGAAAAAGAAGTTCGGCCAGGATGTGGCCAATATTGTCGACGGCGCCACCAGAATCACCAATGTCCGCTATAACTCTCACCTGGCACATGAGGCGGAAAATATCCGCAAGCTTCTCTTGGCCATGGGGGCGGATATCCGGGTTCTTTTAGTCAAGCTTGCCGACCGTCTCCAGGATATGCTCAGTTTGGAGTCGGTTGATGAGGCAGAGCGGCGGACCAAGGCGCGCGAGACCATGGATCTCTATGCGCCTCTGGCAAGCCGTATCGGTATTGAATGGCTCAAGCGTGAGTTGGAAGACCTGGCTTTCCGCTATCTCTTGCCGGTTGAGTTTGCCGATCTCGCCGCCCACATGGAGTCGACGCTTTCTGAGCGACAGGTCTATGTGGATGAGGTGATTAACATCCTTCATCAAAAGCTCAAGGCTGCCAATATTGTGGCAGTGCGGATCATCGGCCGACCCAAGCACCTCTATTCCATCTATAAAAAATTGGTGGCCCAGCGTATTCCCCTGGAACGGGTTTACGATAAGGTGGCCTTTCGAATCATCGTTCGCTCGGTTAAGGAGTGCTATCAGGCCTTGGGCACGGTCCATGCCGACTGGACTCCGGTTCCCGGTCGGATCAAAGACTGGATCAGCGCCCCCAAGTCCAATAACTACCAGTCTCTGCACACCACGGTCTCCGGACCCCATGGCCAGTTCATCGAGATCCAGATTCGCACCGAGGAGATGGATCGAGTGGCCCAGGAGGGTGTTGCCGCTCATTGGGCGTATAAGGAGGGGCAGAAGATCACCACTGGTGATGCCCGCCTGTTTAAGGAACTGCAGCGACTGGTGCAGTCATTGCAGGAGGTCGAGGATCCTAGTGAATTCATGGAATCGGTGCGTGGTGAGCTGTTTGAGCCCGATGTCTTTGCCCTCACACCAACCGGCGAGGTCCGGGAGTTGCCGCACGGCAGCACCCCAATCGACTTTGCCTATTCGATTCATTCGGAGGTCGGGGATACCTGTGTTGGCGCCAAGGTCAACGGCCAGATCATCCAGCTTAAGCATAAGCTGCAGAGTGGCGATATTGTGGAGATCCTTACCCAGAAAAATCAGCATCCCCGCCGCGCCTGGTTGCAGTTGGTCAAGACCAGCAGGGCCCGGAACCGGATTCGCCAGTATCTGCGTCGTGAGGAAAAGGAGCGTTCGCTCAAGCTCGGTCGTGAAATCTGCGAGCGTGAGCTGAAAAAATACGATGTCAACCTCCGTGGTTTGTTGAAAAGTGGCCATCTTAGGTTGCTGTTAAAGCAACTCAACTGCAACACCCTGGAGGACATGCTCATCCGTGTGGGGAGCGGTTCGATCACCGTCCCCCATCTACTGCGTACTCTCCAGCCGGAAGAGTTCCGCGAAGCCGAAGAAAAACGCCGGGTTGCGGAGATGGTCGATCGGGCCAAGCGGGCTGCGGAGGCCGCCAAGAGCGGGCCGCCGAAACGGACCACTATTAATATTGACGGCGTGGATGGCATGCTGATCAAAATAAGTCAGTGCTGTCGACCCGTGCCCGGTGATCCCATTATCGGTTTTATCACCACAGGTTCCGGAGTTTCGGTGCACAAGGCGGACTGCCAGAATTTGCAGGTCACCGATCCGGCACGCTGGCTTGATGTTTCCTGGGCCGGCGTAGCCAATAGCACCTACAGAGCAGGGCTCTTGATCCGTTCGGAGAATCGAAAGAATCTGTTGGCGGACATCAGTGGTACCATCAGTGCCGATGATGCCGATATCGTTGAACTCAACGCTCGTACCACGGTGGAAAATATTGCCGAACTCGATGTGTTGATTGAGGTAGTCAACCTGGCGCACCTGCAGCGACTGCAGCAGCATCTATTGCAGATGGCCGAGGTCCTGGAGGTCCGGCGCAAGTAGCGCCTGTCCGTTGTTATGCAGAAAAATATGGTTCCATGATTTGTCCTGTCTGCGGCAATGAGGTTGACTTCGGTCACCGGACCTGCCCCTTTTGCTGCGCGCCCTGCCAAACCGAAGGCGTCAAGGCAAGCGGTATTCTCCATCGGCAAATCAATCTGGAGCGGGGCAAGCCTCTGGTCCAGCAGGCCCTTGATCGTCTTGAGAGCGAATTGGCGACCAGTCGCAGCATCGGCTGCAAGGTCTTGACCCTGATCCACGGATACGGATCCAGCGGCATCGGTGGAGCGATTAAGGAGGCGGTGTCGCATCAACTGCATTTTTTTATGCATCAGGGGCGCATCAGGAGGGTGATTCCCGGCGAACAGTTTGAGGGGCGTTCAGGACGCGGGCGCCAGCTGTTGCGTCAATATCCCTTTCTTGCCGACCACCGTGACCTCAATCGCGCCAATCCCGGTATTACCCTGATTATACTCTGACCTGATTTTTTGACAGCGGGATGATCGCCTTATGCCTGCATTGTTCACGCACGCCTTGTTGGGCACCCTTCGCTAACTGTTCCCTACTGCTCTGCGGATAAATTTTACAATCAAAGCGTCGTCGGTTAGAGACCCGGCGTCCACATGAACACGTGCCTATTCAGGTCAATAACTTCCAACCAACTCACCCTCTGCGTTGCCTAGTGACGCAATTTTTAAGGAGAATGCCATGCTTGCAAGGAAACGTCGGGCAGATGAATTGCGTCCGGTCAGTCTGGAATATGGGATGCAGCCGCATGCCGACGGCTCTGTCCTTATCCGGATGGGGAACACCCATGTCCTGTGCGGGGTGACAGTGGAGGAGAAGGTGCCGCCGTTTCTCAAAAATAAAGGGCAGGGGTGGGTCACCGCCGAATACGGGATGTTGCCCTGTGCGACCAACAGCCGCGGTCGCCGTGAGGCGGTCTCCGGCCAATCGGGGCGGACCCAAGAGATCCAACGGCTGATCGGCCGATCCCTGCGGATGATGGTCGATTTAAAGGAGCTTGGCGAGCATACCTTACGGGTGGACTGTGACGTGCTCAATGCCGATGGCGGAACCCGTTGTGCCTCGATAACCGGTGGTGCTTTGGCATTGCGTATGGCCCTTTCGCGGATGGTGGAGCGCGGTCGGCTGGCAGCACTTCCTGCAATCTTGCCGGTGGCTGCGGTCAGTGTTGGGGTGGTGGCTGGACAGCCGGTATTGGATCTTGATTATAGCGAAGACTCCGGTGCCGATGTGGACGCCAACTTCGTGATGTGCGGCGATGGTCGCTGGATTGAGGTCCAGACTACGGCGGAGGGCGTTCCCTTTCAACCCGAGTTGTTCTCGACCATGGTCGATCTCGCCACCACTGGAATCAATCGGCTTTTTTCACTTTGGGACGGAAAAAACGTACTCAATGAGGGGGAGTGATGGGGAGGCGGTCTCAATCCACGATCGAAGCAAACTGCACAGCTTCCAGGTAGTAGTCGTAGACTTTGTCTGGATTGACTTTGATGAGGCGCAGGTAGTGCAGACACTTCTTGGAGTGGCCCTGTTCATAACTGATCATCGCCTGTAAAAAGGGAGCTAAGGGGCCTTCCTCAAGGGTCAGGGCCTCTTTGACCTGATCCGAGAGAGGCAAGATGGCCATGATGTTTTTCATGGGCTTATCAAGGATGGCATCAATGAGGGAAAAAAGACCCAGGAGAAAGAGTTCACTGCTTTCCTGTCCCTGCTTCGGGCTATTTTCGGCCAGTAGTTCACACCAGCGAGCACGGATGATCGACAGGCGAACCAGTTCGGTGGGTTTATCCGCAGCCAACTCAGAGACGATCACCAGAGTGACAAAGCGGCGAATTTCCCGCTCGCCCAGGTAAACAATTGCCTGGCGGATGGAGTCCACCTCTTTGAGTAGATGGTAAAAGGCCGAGTTGATATAGCGCAGCAATTTGTACGAGATGGCCACATCGGCCCCGATGATTTGCTCGAGTTTTTCCACTGTGGTGTGCTGCCTATTGATCTCTGCCAGCAGGTTGATCAGGCTTATCTTGTTGGAGGCTATTTCGGTGATGCGCAGTGATTCGGGCCTGGCGAAAAAATAGCCTTGAAAGTAATGGAAACCGAGTTTAAGAGCGTGCTCGTATTCGTCGTAGGTCTCTATTTTTTCGGCAAGAAACTTGAGATTGAATCGGGCGAGGCGATGGAGCATCCGCTCAATTTCGCTGCTGGTTGAGAGCCGGTAGTCAATTTTAATGATATTGGCTAGCTCGATCAGCGGCAGCAGATTCTTCTCATAAACAAAATCATCCAGAGCCAGGATATAGCCCAATTCGGAGAGATGTCGACAGGCGGCAACCACTTCTACTGTGGGAACGACATCCTCGAGAATTTCGACCATGATTTTGTTTTTGGGAAACGTCGGGGCAATCTCCTGGAGGAGGAGATTCTGGGTGAAGTTGATGAAACAGGGGCGGTTACCAGAAATTTTTTCGATGCCTTCAGTGAGAAAAGCGGTGGACAGCAGACTGGTTGTGGCCCGGTCACCGCTTAGTTCGCCTAGTTGTAATCCCTGCGATTGGCGAAAGAGCAACTCATAGGCAAAGATTTTTTTGTGGGCATCAAAGATCGGTTGCCTGGCTATGTGGACATGCATGGCGCCTCAAATGCAACTGTAGGCTGCTTTGAATATGCGTTTTTCCTGCCAAGCTCGCGGTGGCTTCGCTTGCCTTGATCTTGGTTGAAAAAATGAACGATTCAATCCGCCCTGAAGAATTTATCTTAGGCGCAGTATAGGGCAGATTGTGTCGTTGACCAAGCAATAAGCGTAGTTAATGCGGTAGGCGTTGCAGCAGGAGCATCCCATCCGGGGTAACAGGTTCGACCTGATTGAGTTGTTCGATTTCACCAAGACCGATGAAGCGGCCGTCATCGATTTCCTCCTTCTGGAGGGAAAAAGGACCGTTGCTGGTACAGGCGTAGATACGTCCCCAGACGCGGTTATCCGCATCTTCATAGTACTGATCAAAAAGCGGGCGCAGTTTGGCGCCGCTGACTCCTAACTCCTCGCGCAATTCACGTTTAGCCGACTCCTCGTAGCTTTCTCCATCCAAGACCACACCGCCAGCAGCCAGATCCCAGTAACCCGGATATATATCCTTGGTGAGGGTACGCTTCTGAATAAATAATTCACCCGCGGTATTGAACACCAGAATGTAGGAGGCC
Source organism: Desulfobulbus sp. (assembly GCA_028684915.1). The sequence continues at coordinate 7,133 of JAQUEZ010000022.1, read as the reverse complement.
CGGTGAATCAACCGCTGTTGGCGCATGATTTTACGGGTGACCGCACCGATGGGTTGGTTTTTTTCGTCAACGATAACCACGACCTCTTCTGCCGGGTTATACGGTTGCATCAGAACACCTCTGTGCTACTTTCGGCGGGATTAAACGGATGGCGAAGCTCCCAGCAACGGTGGATGCGGTGATTGCGTTTAAAGTCGAAGGGTACGGTCTCCTCGCTGATTTCCCGGATATCAAACTGTTGCTCCAGGGTGTCGTCGAGCTTGAATTTTCGGAAGTTGGTCGAAAAAACAAGGATCCCGGCCTTCGCCAGATGCTGCATGGCCAGGCGAATGAGGGCAGGGTGATCCGCCTGGATATCAAAGGTCTGCTTGCGGTGCCGCGAATTGGAAAAGGTGGGCGGATCAAGAAAGATCAATCCAAAGCGGTCATTGGATTTTTTCAACCAATCTAGGCAATCGGCCTCAACTATCTGGTGCAAAGGTCCGCCAAATCCGTTGAGGGCAAGATTGGCTTGAGCCCGGGCCAGATAGGTGTCGGAAACATCAACCGTCGTGGTTGAGGTCGCCCCACCCATGGCTGCGTAGACGGTTGCCGATCCGGTGTAGGCAAAAAGATTGAGAAATGTCTTTCCTTGAGCTAATTGCTTCAAGCGAGCACGGGTATTGCGGTGATCGAGAAAGAGTCCGGTATCGAGATAATCGGTGAAGTTGACCAGGAAACGGCAGTTCCCCTCGTGGATTTCAAGTAAACTGCCCGAGGTCGATTTTTTCTGATACTGCTGGGAACCTTTTTGTTTCTGGCGGGTCTTGATGAAAACTCGGCTACGCGGCAGATCAAAAACCGAGCGGATCACCTGCAGGGCCAGGCTGAATCGTTCCTCCGCCTTGTCCGAATCGACCGAAGCCGGTGGTGCGTACTCCTGGACATGGACCCATTCTTCGTACAAATCAACGGCCAGGTTGAATTCTGGGATATCACTGTCATACAGCCGAAAACAGGTGATGCCTTCGGCCTGGGCCCAGGGGAGGTAATGGTTGCAGTTTTTGATCAGACGGTTGGCCAGATCCTCGCCAGGGCTTCCGGGAGGCAACGGGGTAACCGTCCAAGTAGCGAGCTCACGTTCTTTGAGTTGGCTCTCGCTTCCCACCAGGAGTTGACATTTGAGTGGACCATTGAAAAGGCGATAACGGCTTTGCCATTGGATGCCAGTCATTTCGGCAAGATCGGGGTTGGCGGTGAAAAAGCCCATGGTCCAACCGGCAAACTGGGATTGGAAGGTCCGCCCCAAGCTGCGGTAAAGGTATTTGACCGCTTCTTTTTCCGAGAGTCGTTCACCGTAGGGCGGGTTGGTAATGAGGCAGCCGTGCGGGCCGGGGCTCTGCAGCCCTGCCAATTGCCGTTGTTTGACCACAATGATATCGCGCAAACCCGCTGCAATCACGTTTTTTCGCGCTGCAGCCACCACCTTGGGATCGGCATCAAAGCCGATGAATTGCGGCCAGGATTCCGGCAACCCCTGTCCTTCACGGTCAAGGGCGTTCTGAACCAGGCGGTCCCAGAGCTGGGGATCGTGTTTGTTCCAACCCATGAATCCAAAGGTCTTGCGCAGCAGGCCCGGGGCGCTGTCGCTGAGCATGAGTGCGGCCTCGATGAGCAGGGTGGCACCACCACACATCGGGTCCAAAAGAATCGGTTCTTCCTTCACCCGGTCAAGCCAACCGGAGAAGCGGACAATGGCTGCGGCCAGGGTTTCCTTGAGCGGAGCTTCGCCGGTGGCGGTGCGGTAGCCGCGTCGGTGCAGGCTTTCACCGGAAAGATCCAGCGACAGTGAAGCCCCGGTCCCTTGAACGTGCAGATTGAGGCGGATGTCCGGGTTCATGGCGTCAACATCCGGCCGTTTGCCGAAGCGTTTGCGGAACTGATCGACAATGGCGTCTTTGATCCGCAACGAGGCGTACTGGCTGTGGTTGATGGCGGCATTAACCAACGTGGTATGCACGGCAAAGGTGGATTTGATCGTGAAATGATCATCCCAGAGGATGGTACCGGCATGGGTATAGAGCGCATCGGTATCCGGCGCATCAAATTTGGCCAGTTCCAGAAGGATGCGTGAGGCAAAGCGCGACCAGAGGCACGCCCGATATCCGGTTTCCAGGTTACCGCTCCAGCTGACCGCTCCGGGACGAGATTCAATTCCTGCCCCGCCAAAAGAGGCGATTTCCTCACTGACCAGTTCTTCCAGGCCGGATCCACAGGTGGCGGTAAAGCGAAGGGGTTGCTTTTTCTTCTTACGGGCAGTCGAACGAAGACGATACATACTTTTTTTCTCGGACGGTCACATTGGCGTAAACCCGAAAAGCTATCGTGGAAACAGCGATCAGGAAGGGGAAGGGACGCAGGTAAGCGGATTGTTGGTTGAATACCTTGACAAGGTGGGGCAACCTGTGCAAACGATGAGCAATTCTTCACTGTGTGAGGGGGAAAATCACAGAACTGTCGTGGTTTGTTTAGGCAGCCGCCAGCCTTTAACAGGCGCGCAACATAGCCATTCTTGCTCGGGAAGTAAACAATAACAAGCCCTGAAGCGGACAAAACTCTACCTGTTTTGGGTTATACGCCATCATTGTTGTTGGCGCGTCTCATTTCATATAACTGGGGACGTTTGAATGCATTCATTTCAAGATCAGAAAGTCGGTGTTGGTGATGAGTCGACCGCTGAGAGCCAGCTCAGCCGCGAACATGGTCATGCCTTTAAAAACATTTTCAGCATCATTATTGCCAATGCCGAAATGATAGGTGAAGAGGGGGGAGGCGCGGACGGTCCGGTGCATCGTCGCTTGGAAAGGATTATTGCTGCCTGCCATCGCGGGGAGCAGTTGGTTGCAACAATTCAAAGCCAGAAAACCTTATCGCTCTTCACGCCGGTTCCCGTAGCGACGACTGGAAAGGAGGCGGTGCCTGTGGGCCCACTGCACGGTCGCATCCTGGTGGTGGATGACGAGCCGGATGTGGTCGAAATCGTTCGCCGTTACCTGATAAAGGAAGGTCTCGAAATCCACGGATTGAGTAATCCCTTGGAGGCAATTGAACATCTCTCGAAGGAGTCGTCTTCATACGATCTGGTGTTGACTGATCTGGATATGCCGTATTGCTCCGGGACAGAGCTTTGCCGCAGACTGCAGGGCTTGTGTCCGGAGTTGCCGCTAATCGTTATGACCGGCTATGGGCGCAGCCTTACCCCGCGTGAAATGGATCACTGTCGAATCAGGGCGCTGCTTTGTAAGCCCATTGATCGTCGATTGTTGCTTGCAACCATTCGGCGCTACTTGTCTACTTGACAAGTGACAGAACAGCCTATGTAATGAGTACAGTGTGTTTGCACAAAACTGAGGGAGATTAATCGTATATTTCTTTCCATGGCCCCACCTGCGGCCCATAGAACCCAGACCCGAAATGGCGAAGATCCTGATCATTGATGACGACCTCCTGTTGGCCGAAACCGTGGCCGACAAGCTCGAGAGCCTGCACCACCAGTCGCAGACCACGGGTTCCCTGGCTGAAGGGCTTCGGGCCGCGTTGGATGGGATTTTTGACATCATTCTCCTTGATGTCTATCTGCCGGACGGCAATGGACTTGAAATCATTGATCAGCTGCGTGCGGTACCTTCCGAGCCCCAGGTGATTATCATCACCGGCCAGGGGGATCCGGATGGCGCGGAGATGGCCATCCGCCACGGGGCCTGGTGCTATCTGGAAAAGAACTCGATCATCAAGGAAATTTCCCTGCCTCTGGCCAGAGCCCTGCAATACCGGCAGGCCGTTTGCGGCCGGAAGACAGTGGTTAAGGCCGTGGAGCGGGATCAGTTGGTCGGTGAGAGTCCCCGTTTTATCCAGTGTTTGGAAATTTTAGCCAACGGTGCGGCTGCCGATACCAGTGTGCTCATATCCGGTGAATCCGGGACCGGCAAGGAGGCTTTTGCCCGGGCTATCCACGCCAATAGTCGACGCAAGAAGGGCAATTTTGTGGTGGTGGACTGCACCGCCCTGCCGGAACAGCTGGTAGAGTCGGTCCTCTTTGGTCACGTCAAGGGTGCTTTTACGGGGGCAGACCGGGTTAATCGCGGCCTCGTTCGCCATGCCGACAAGGGAACGCTCTTTCTCGATGAAATCGGCGAACTGCCGCTGGCCACGCAAAAGAGTTTTCTGCGGGTACTTCAGGAACGGGCCTTTTGTCCGGTGGGCAGTCAGGAGGAATGCCACAGCGATTTCCGTCTCATCTGCGCCACCAACCGGGACCTGGTCGCCATGACCGAACAAGGTTTGTTTCGCGAGGACCTTCTGTATCGTCTTCGTGGTTTGAGCCTGCATCTGCCACCGCTTCGCGAGCGAGATGGTGATATCCCCCTGCTGGTGGAGCATTTTCTTAATCGCTTGGTGCAACGCTATGGGCAGGAACCAAAAGAGTGTTTAGCTGATGTTTTGGAGCATCTCTGTGGTTATCACTGGCCGGGTAATGTGCGCGAACTCTCCCAAGCAATGGAATCCACTTTTGCCCAGGCCGTTTACTCACCGGTGCTGTTTACCCAGCACTTACCGGTTCATATCCGTACCGCCCACGCCCGCGCTCATGTTCAACGCCAGGCATCTGCCTCCCCTCCGCTCAGTCCGATTGGTGAATTCATTCTCGGCTGGCGGGAGGCTAAGGATGCCTTTGAGCGGGATTACACCCAACGTCTGCTGCACCACAGTGAGGGGAATATCATGGAAGCCGGGCGCCTTTCCGGTCTCTCTCGTACCCGCCTCTATCAACTGATCAAAAAACACGCCGACGTCTGAGCCGCTCTCCTCTGGTGAAGCATTCTTTTCACTCTTGTTCCCCTGCCATGTGTTTCTGCCCCCTCATTGGCTGACGTCGACCAGACCAGCCCACCGTTGAGCAATGCCTTCCTTTTCAGCTGTCCACTTTTGGAGACGCTGTCTACAAAAGTTAACAGTCAAGTCTGTTGGTTTCCTTTCATGATATTTGCCGTTTGTCCGGAATGCCTTGCAAAATAAGGAAAAAACCAAGACGTATCCGCTTTAAATCGATTGGCACATTCCTTGCCTATCAAAAAGGGAACAGCATGGGATCTGTTCAGACTTTGCAGAGAGGGTGCCATGAATGTGCTGTTGTTTGCAATAAAACATACAGAGAGTGGTGAGCGGCTTCGAGATTCCATCAAGGCCTTGGACAACTTGGAGTCCTTGGTCGATTGTTGGAACATGGGCGAACTGTTGCGCCATTTCCAGACGCCGGATCCGTTGCCGGAGACTGTTGTTCTTCAGGCCACCTGTAATCGTGATCTGCAGTGTTTGTCGCCATTTCGTTTCCGGTTGGAACAGGTGTTTTTCATTCTCATTCTGCCCGATGCGGAGGTCGAAACCGTGGCCTCCGCGCACCAGTTGCGACCACGTTTCATTGTCTATCAGGATAGTGATTTCAGTGAGATCGAAGCGGTGCTCAATCGTCTGGATGCACGGAACAGTCGTCCGATGGACATCGAACCATGACGCCCAATAGGTAAGGACCACACAGCCATGAAGGAACAGCTTTTTGCCTCATTTATACTTGATCGTGAGGCTGGCATAGAAATAGCCGTGCCGGCGGAGTACGTGGTGGAGGCCCTGCCTCTACGGATTCCTATCCAGCCTCTGCCCACCGGTGCCCCCTTTCTTGAAGGCATCATGCCGCTTCGCGGTGATGTCATCCCGGTGATCAATTTGAAAAGGCGACTGGCCCTGTCGCAAACCGAGTACGGACCCGAGGCAAAGGTGGCCGTGGTTCAGGTACATCGCCGTCGCTACGGCTTGTTGGTGGAGGATATACGGGATGTGCTACGGGTGGGGCCACAGTCGATTGAGCCTCTTCCCTCCTTCCTTTTGACCGCAGAAACGGTCCTGACCGACCTGATCAAACTGGATCAAGGGCAGCGAACCCTGGAATTACTCGACCTGCAACGACTCTTCCCCACCACAGACGATACCCTAGAGGAACAGGCCGAACCTGTTCCGGTCAAGCCACGATGCTATCACCAGTATGTGCTCTACTCCTGTCGCCAACAGATCTACGGTATCCCGGTTGCCGAGGCTCGCGAGATCTGTTTTTTTGCCAACATCGATGAAACCTTTAAAAGCGGCAAGGTCCAAGGCGCGTTGCAGCTTCGCGGTCAGACCATTCCTGTGCTCTGCAGTGCTGTGCTGCTTGGTTGCTCCAGTGAGGATCTCCAACCCACCGAGGACACCCGCATCCTGGTGATGCAATCGGAGTCGCTCTGTTTCGGCCTGATTGTCGATAAGGTGCATCAGATCCTGGTTAAGGCCGAAGATGAGATCCTACCCATTCCCGGCCAACATCTGCCCCATCTCCAGGGAGTCTGTTCATCGCCGATTTCCAACAACGTCATGCTGCTCAATGTTCAAGGATTGATCAGCACCCAGATCGATAAAATCAGTGCTATGGCCAGACTACGCCGTAACACCGAGCAAGCAAGCCGTGAGGATGAGTCGGCCGCACGCCACCTTATTACCGAACATTGTTATCTGATCTTCAGTATTGGGAAGCATTACGCCATCGAGCTTAAAGACGTGCAGGAGATCATTGACTGCGGAGACCTGATTCAGATGAACAACAATCAGGGGCTGGTTCAGGGAATCATCAACTTGCGCGGTCGGGTGGTACCGGTGATGAGTCTGCGCAATTTCTACAGTTGCCCCGAGCACAATGTGGTCAGCCGGGCCTTGGGTCAGGAAGATAAACTGATCATCGGCCGGGCAGGTGGCAATATGGTAGCCTTGCTGGTCGATGAAATTACCACCATTTATAAGCAGGAACGATTTCACACCACCCCTTCACTACGGCCTGAATTGCAATCGAAAAAAGATACCCTGGATCGATTGATAGAGTTTGTCGATGAAGAAGGGCTAAAGGAACATGTGCTGGTTGTCAATGTGGCCAATGTTTTGCGCAATCACCTGCAGATTGAGGATGTTGCGGTGAGTGAGAAAGAGACATTGACGGCAGGTGGCTGTGGAGGTGGTCTGCATCAATCCAGTGAACAACCTGGTTTGGCGACTCTTTAAGAAAAGATGATGAA
>JAQUEZ010000151.1 GCA_028684915.1 Desulfobulbus sp. | reverse complement strand
AAGAGCCGGTTTGAATACTTTGGTTTTCGGCCACCGCCCGGTTTGCGGGCATATTCTTTTCCAGTTTCGCGTGGATCTGTGGGAATCAACGGTTCGACGATCCCCCAGAATGTATCCGAAATTTCCCGCGTTTTGATGCGTGCCATTTTAGCCTCCGTTGATTTGCCTTCAACGGAACATTAGCTAATGGCGCAAAAATTGCGAGCAATTTATTTATAGATAAGCACTTAATCACCTATATCCTCTTGGCGATTTACTGCCAGGAGCAGCACGGCGAACCGGTTTCCATTCACCGCGTCCGCCAGTTGCGCAACCAGATCCTCAATGAATCACGGATGGAACAGTTCTCCTCCCAAACATTACAGGAACAGCGGGAAGGCCTCCCGGAAATCCGCCATGCAAGTCCTTAACCGGACATTACTGCTAAATATTAGGATATAGATCAATTTCAAGCAGTAAAAAAACATAACTCACTGGGATCCGGTTCGAGGTCAATCATCTCCATGGCTTTTTTCATGGCCTCCTCTTTCGTCTTCCCACCTAATGGCACACGTTTTAATTTTCCACATGGATCTGTAAGATCGAATGAATAGTACTCACAGACAAACTCACATGTATGCACTCTGATGTTCCAGCCTTTATAGGTGCTCGAATTCTTGTCTTTCATAATTTTTCTCCTTACTTACCGATAGGATATTTATCCTGTAAAAAAAAATAAGCTCCCCGAAAGCAGCTGTAAATAATAATTAAAATCGAATGATCTTGAGGCGTTTGGGGTGGTTCGATACAAACAACTGATATCAGGGGGCGATAAGTAATCACTTACAGGTGACAGAAAGCACTGAGCTATAAAACCTGAGGAGGAATGGGTTTGTCATGTGGTCGAACCGCAGCTTGGCAGCTTTTGGGATAAGCTGAACTGGAATTACATACCTGTCATCGCGGAGGGTTAATCCCTTTGTAGAAGCAAACCGCCTCCCTATATAAGTTACAGGAGGCGGTTTCATTTCGTCCAGTGTTCCTATAATTTCCGATGGTTGATTTATATCAGAAGAGTGTTATGATTATTTACAGGAGCGGAAATTAACCAGCTGAATAAACGTTTTTTTAAGGAGGAGCCCATGACTACACAAGAATCCGGAAAAACAGTTTGTCCGACCTGTATGGGGAAAAAAGTGATCAGTGGCATCTGCGAAACAAGTTCAGAATGGGAGGGTCTCAAAACACCGGATCAGCAGGAGTGTGGCCCTGATACGGATTGCTCCGGGCAAGTCTGTACTCCTGATACCCCTTGCCCCACCTGTGGAGGTAAGGGCTACGTATAAATACTGCTCAACAGTTTCCCAATAGAAAAAAAACAAATTGGCAGGAGGCATCTGCTAAAGTTTTTTAGCAATCTGCGGTAGTATATTTTCGAGCCGAGCACAGAGAGGTGACTGATGTTCGGCTCAATCTTTTACGCCTCTTTTGCAAACTAGATTTTGGCTAAACATTATATTTGTATCGTCTAAGCATGTTACCATTCCAATGAATATAATCTCTATATATTTGACAAAAAACAGCCAGATTCAGCACTTTGCCAAGTAATCGCGCATAAAGTCTATGTATTCCTTGGTCCTCCATGGGAGATGAACGTCAAAAAAGCATACCTTCACCAGGTCCCTTTCCCGGCAACGCATCGACATTCTAAGAGGAACTTTTATGTCTATCCCCTCACCTGATTCTTTGAGCCTGATGTTCGGAGGAGAAGCTGGTCACGGGTTGCAAACCCTTGGCCTGGTACTTTGCCGAGCCTTACGCAGCGGCGGATTGCATGTATTTGCCGTCAATGAATTCATGTCGCGTATTCGCGGCGGAAGCAATTCACTAAATTTACGAATTTCAAATGCACCAGTACAGGCTTCATCCGACCAGATAGATTGCTGTATTTTTCTTGACCGTGACGCTCTTCCTCGACTCCGGGGTCGTCTTGCCAAGCATACCTTACTTGTCGGTGACCCCGCCAACTTTGCTGATCAGGAGGGAATTTCATCGCTGCCGCTTAAAGAACTCTCGAAGCAGGCTGGTGGGACAATCTATGGAAATAGCATTGTATGCGGTTATATAATGCGGTTACTTGGGTGGGATCTTGTTCCTCTGGATGCGGCTATACGACGCACTTTCACCGATGGTGAGCAACAGGAAAAGAACCTTGGGGCAGCCCAGATTGGATGGGATAGCGCAGCTGAATTGGAAGGTCGTTTTTCCCTTCCAAAAGGGAAAGAATTGCAGGATCGACTGCTCCTTGACGGTTCCCAATCCGTTGCGCTTGGGGCCATTACTGGTGGATGCAATTTTATATCCTCTTATCCGATGTCACCGGCCACGGGAGTGCTTGTCCATTTAGCTGGGATTGCTGCCGACCATGGCATAGTGGTGGAACAGGCCGAGGATGAGATCAGTGCCATCAATATGGGACTTGGAGCATGGTATGCCGGGGCACGTGCCTTGGTCAGCACCTCAGGCGGTGGTTTCGATCTTATGGCCGAAGGACTGAGTTTGTGTGGGATAATTGAATCCCCCCTGGTGATTCATATTGCTCAGCGGCCTGGCCCCGGAACCGGCCTGCCAACCCGAACCGAACAGGGAGACCTTGAAATTGCCCGTTATTCCGGCCATGGTGAGTTTCCACGGGCCATTCTTGCGCCAGGATCACCTGAAGAAGCCTTCGAATGTACTCGCCATGCCTTTACCATGGCCGATGAGAGCCAGTCTCCGGTCATCCTGCTCACTGACCAATATTTGCTCGACTCTCTTTACGACCTCGCCCCATTCCAACTGCCCCAAGAACCTCCGCGACCCCAGATCATTGCGACCATGCCGGACTATGAGCGTTATGCCTATTCCGACAATGGGATTTCCCCTCGGGGGATTCCTGGGTATGGAGAAGGATTGGTCTGTGTCGATAGTGATGAACATGATACTCAAGGCAGGATAACCGAGGATTTCGTTACCAGAGTTGCCATGGTCGACAAACGCGTGGCCAAAACGGAATTATTGCGTACCCGCCTTGCCATACAGCCCCGATTATATGGACCGGACAATTATCGTCGCTTGCTCGTTGCCTGGGGTTCAACCGGGCCTGTAATCAGTGAAGCTCTTGGCAAGATTGCTTCTGCAGACACAGCCTTTCTCCACTGCATCCAGGTTTACCCGCTACCGGATAGTGTAGATGCTTACCTGCAGAGGGCGGAGCGAATTATTGTTGTGGAAAACAATGCCACCGGCCAATTTGCACGACTGTTACGTGCAGAAACCGGATGTACCATAGCGGATCAATGGCTGAAGTATAATGGGCTGGCCTTTAGTGTCGATGAAGTGATCGACCTGTTGCAAAAGGAGGTAAACAGATGAGTCAGGATACCTGGATCAAACGCGACTGTGACATTGCCTGGTGCCCTGGATGCGGAAATCATGGTATCCTTAAAATCCTTGGCGACACCTTGACCGAGTTGAACCTTGATCCCTTACAGACGGTTCTCGTTTCGGGTATTGGCCAGGCGGCCAAGATTCCGCAATATTGCAACGCTCATTTTTTTAATGGACTGCATGGCCGAGCCCTGCCACCTGCTACCGCTATCAAAATGAGCAACCCTCGCCTGACAGTGATAGCTGAAAGCGGCGATGGCGACATGTATGGCGAGGGGGGCAATCATTTTCTCCATTGCATCCGCCGCAACCCGAATCTTACCAACATCGTCCATAACAATATGGTGTATGGACTGACCAAGGGACAGGCCTCCCCCACCAGCCGTCAGGGATTTGTGACACCCTTACAGGTCAACGGGGTTCTTGCTGAGCCCTTCAATCCGCTCTCGGTGGCTATTGCCCTGAATGCCTCCTTTGTTGCTCGGGCCTATGTCGGCAATCCTGAGGCAACTCGGGCAATCCTCAAGGCGGCTATCGAGCACCGCGGTTATGCCTTGGTGGATATTCTCCAACCTTGTGTCACCTTTAACAAACTCAATACCTACCAGTGGTTCACTGAGCATACTAAGCAGCTCCCCAAAGACCATGATCCCAGCGATAGGAATCAGGCCTTTGCTCGAGCTTGCGAAGAGGAGGAACTGTTCCTGGGGATTTTCTACCGCCGAGAGAAACCTGTTTTTGAAGAGCAACTCGTGGCCTACGCCCATGACCAACAGCCTCTGTTTGAGCGTCGAGTTGATCTGGACAAACTGGCTGCGAGCATACGCGCCTTTGGTTAAACTACTTTTCGCACAACCTAAACGTATAAAAATCGTGATCGGAATCAATCACGATTTTTATACGTTTTTTCTTTAGGACTCTTCTTGTAACCGGTCAGCCGAATCCGCCCTGAGTCAGGCGGACGCGGCTTGGAGCTTGGTTTCGCAGGCCGCCAGGCGCTCTTTCAACGCCTTTTCCTTTTGCCAGCGCGATGTCGCATCGCGCATGATCGAAGCGCATCCCTCAATTTCATTGCCGTCGTTACGCAGCAGCACAATGCTGAATTCCAATGAAAGACGGGTGCCGTCCTTGCGAACACCTGGAGTGGTAAGCAGGTCAGAGACGTATTTGGTTTGCCCTGTGGCCATGACCCGAAAAAAACCTTCCCAATGACGGGAGCGCAGCTTCTCCGGAATAATCAGATCAAGGGATTGTCCTACGGCCTCGACAGCGCTGTAGCCAAACATGCGCTCAGCTCCGTCATTCCAATAACGAATTTGCCCCTGCCGATCAGCAACAAGAATCGCATCGGCCGAACGTTCAATCAATTGCTGGAGCTGTCTGTCCATGTCGTTCTCTCCGCGTAAGGAAGGTTAGAGGCTTGCAGCCTTGGGGAAAAGGATGTTGTTCTCCAGGTGGACATGCTTGTGGAGGTCGTCCTCAAACTCTTTGAGTTTTTGGTAGGTGACCATGAAGGTATTGCAGGCATCGCCAGGGATCGCATAGTCTTTGGAAAGATGACGAATCGAATGGACGGCATCACCGATTTCCTCGTGCTCGCGATGTAGTTTGAGTAGAGATGCCCGGATCGTGTCCCGATCCTTCGCCTCCGGCGTGGCTCCCGATATCCTGGCCGCATCGGCTCGTTTGAGGGCTGGAAAGAGAACCTCTTCTTCCTCCGTTAGGTGGGCTGTCATATCGGTTGCTATCTTGTCGAAGATTGCGGCAATCTCAATTACCTCAGGGTGATGAGCGCCATGAACGCCGGCAATCTTGCGGGCATAGGCAGCAATTTGGGCATCATTTTCTTTGAGATAGGCATGATGGGTGTTGACAATATAGTCGGCAAGAAACGGCAGTTCCCATGATGAATAATTTTGGCTCCGTTCGATTGGTGCATTCTGCACCGCCTCCAATTCCTTTTTTAGCGCATCAAAATTGAGTCCATTTTCTGAGCAGATAGTCGAGAGTGCGATGTTGCCGCCACAGCAGAAATCGATTTCATGCGCTTCAAAGACCTTAGCAGTTCTGAAATCGGCGGCAACAATCTCGCCGATAGTTGTATTCTCTGGTGTTCTTTGCTGCATAAACGTCTCCTCTAAAATAATAATGGAGTCTTGGCAACGTGGCCCTTGCAGTCTCTGCGATGTCGATATGTTGTGCTTTGAGAACACCCCTCCACCGAACCAGAAGGATTCGGTGGAGGGCGGTAGGCATTGAAACGAATGATAACGACTTATCCGAGAATCGCTTTCAGGTCATCCTCGGGATTGGCGGCGATGGGTTTAATGTCGAAGGTGTCGACCAGAAACTGCAGCACCGCTGGGGTAATAAAGGCTGGCAGCGACGGTCCGAGACGGATGTCCTTGATGCCGAGATACAACAGGGTCAAGAGCACCGCCACCGCCTTCTGCTCATACCAGGAGATGATCATGGACAGCGGCAGGTCGTTGACTTCGCAGTCAAAGGCTTTGGCCAAGGCCACTGCGATTTGAATAGCGGAATAGGAGTCGTTGCATTGTCCAACATCGAGCAGGCGAGGAATGCCGCCGATATCGCCCAGTTGTTGGTCAAAGAAGCGGAATTTGCCGCAGGCGAGCGTCAGCACCACGCAGTCTTTGGGCACCAGCTCGACAAACTTTGTGAAGTAATCGCGACCTGGCTTGGCGCCGTCGCAGCCGCCCACCAGGAAAAAATGGCGGATCGCTTTCGATTTGACCGCCTCGATCACCTTGTCAGCCACGCCAAATACGGCATTGCGGCCAAAACCGACCAAGACCTGACCGTTATCAACCTCGTCGATGAAGCCAGGCATGGCCAAGGCCATGGCCACTACTGCCGAATAGTCTTTGTCGGTGATATGTTTCACGCCGGGCCAGCCCACCAGACCGTTGGTGAAGACCCGGTCCTTGTAGTCGTCGCGCGGCTTTTGGATGCAGTTGGTGGTGAACAGGATCGGTCCCGGAAAATTGGGAAATTCCTTGTGCTGATTCTGCCAGGCGGTGCCGAAATGACCGTAGAAATGGGGATATTTCTTCAATTCCGGATAGCCATGGCAGGGTAGCATTTCGCCGTGGGTGTAGATGTCGATCCCCTTGCCTTCGGTCTGCTTGAGCAACAGTTCCAGGTCATGGAGGTCATGGCCGGTGATCAGGATGCATTTGTTCTTGCGATGTCCCAGCGGCACCGGGGTAGGCACCGGATGGCCGTAAGTGCCAGTGTTGGCGGCATCAAGCAGCTCCATGGCGCGCAGGTTGATCTCGCCAGCCTTCATGGCTACGGGAACGCACTGCTCCACGGTCAGGCCAGGGACAAGGAGGATGGCCAGGGCATCGTAACAAAAGGCGGCAATGGCCGGGTCCTTTTGGCCCAGGATGGCGGCGTGATCGGCGTAGGCGGCAATGCCTTTGAGACCGTATAACAGGGTCTGTTTAAGAGAACGGATATTGACATCACTGTCAAGATTCTCGATCAGTTTCAGAGCTGCGCCCTGAGTCACGAGATCAGTCACGGAGCCGGTCGGGATAAAGGTGGCCGGGGCCTCAGTGAAATCGGTCTTGCCGCCGGCTGCTGCAACCTTGGCCTTCATCGCCTCGCGCAGTTCCACCGTCTTGTTGATCAGGACCACAAATCGATCTGGGTCGAAATCGACATTGGTCAAGGTGGAAAAGATGGCCTCCAAAGCAAAGAGATCGGTAGCATCATCGATAATGCCTTTTTTTCGGCCTTCTTGCGCAAAGAGGGCAAGCCCCTGCAGTGCATGGATCAACAGATCCTGGAGGTCGGCGACCTCCTCGCTTTTGCCGCACACTCCGGCGATGTTACACCCAATCCCTTTAGCGGTCTGTTCGCACTGGTTACAAAACATGCCGTTCCTCCTCTTCTGATTTTTAGTGTCGTGTTCGACGGTGTTCCTTGGCACATGTCCGCATTACATATCCTTCAACAATAAGGCCTTGTGGGCATCCCTCAATGAAATAATTGCACATTTGTGAAAATTAGAGTTGTTCGTCAAATCTACTTCTCGTAATAAATCATCTGGTTATCTGCATTGGTCCTTGATTTTGCAAAACAATGAGATTTCCTTGCACAGCTGTTGAGGAATAATGATTATCTTTAACAAAAAGAGAAGAGGTCTGACGCGAAACCAGCCGCAGTGAATTCAGATCGATTATGATTGCTGGTTTTTTCGGAGGTGTGAGATGTCAACGCTTGAATCTAATGGCAAGAAAATTCTCGTCGACGAAAACGGATACCTCGCCAACCAGGATGATTGGAATGAAGATGTAGCTTATGCATTGGCTGCACAGGAAGGATTCAACTCGCTATCCACGGAACAGATGGACATCATTAGGTTCATGAGGGAGTATTTCCTTAAATATAAGGTTTTCCCAATATTGAATAATGTTTGCCGAATCGCTCATCAGCCCAAAGAGTGCGTAAACGAGCAATTTATAAACCCTGAAAAGGCGTGGAAAATAGCAGGATTACCCAAACAGGATGGCGTTCATTTTATTAGCTTGGACGGCAAGCATTATATAATGGAGCCATATTGTTGAGTAAAAACCAACTGCTCTTAGGAGTCGGAGGTATGATCATGTATAGCGAGAATCAATTATGTGAGCGGATTACTTCTATCTACCCAGACATTGGCAAGTGTGGAATAGATATCAAGGTGACCTACAATCAACCAGAGAAAGCTTGGGTGGTCCACCTTGAAAAAAATTCACACTCCTTAAATCATTTTCTGGAAATGATGGATGCAGACAAGTGCATGGAAGGAAAGCAATGCGTTGCACTTGGCCTTGAAATTGCTCAACTCAGGAAGAATGTCGAAGGAGAACAATTCTAACTATCCTATTAAGATAGGAGATAATTTTAGCGGGATACCTCTTGGTGTCCCGCTCTTATCCTGCATCAGTCAAACTTTAGACTGGGATCATGAACAAGTTGACGCTGCTTTTTGCATAGTTTTTTTCGCTCATGAGTAGATCCAGAGTCAAAGTGGCAATGTCATCGGCGACCGGATCGACGCGGGCGTCCTTTTCCTGTGAAAAAATCTTCAGATAACAACAGCATTCGGGGCATGCCTCGGCCCGAACTTCCCTATTAGCGCCCTCCAGTTCAAAATATTCGATACCCTTGGTGTTAGCGCATCGACTGCACTTGGCGCGCACGACATGCCATGCCGATCCGCAAAGTACACAGTGCAAATAGCGCAGTCCCCTAGTCGAACCCGCCGTGTGGATGATCGAAGCCACCGGTGGGCTGCCGCAGACCGGGCAAAAATCCAGGCGCTCCGACCGACCGACTTGGTTTGGCTGGAGGTGCTGTGCCAGATAGGTCCATTGTACTTGAAGGGCTGCACCGATGAAGGGAGCTGCCGCCAGGTCAAGTTGTGCCATGTTTCCTTGCAGGAAAGCATCTGCCTGGATTTCCAGCCACCCCTTGTCTGCCTTGAGAAGGAGCGAGAGCGCTTGTTGGCCTTTGAGCGGAATCTCCTGAGCGACGACATCAATGGCCCTGTGGACAGCCTCCTTCCAACGGGGTTGCCGGGGCCAACCCGCCGAGGCCAAGGGCGGCATGGTGTGTTCTCGGCATCTATCCAGCAAGTGGGTGTCCGGAACAAGAATCTCTGGATGGTGATCTAGCTCGGTGTGTTGCCACCCTGCCAATCGCCCCAAAAACAGGAGATAATCGGACAGGCTGCTCCCTTCAGCCAGTTGGTGGAACCTCCGGGAACGGTCTGCGAACAGATGAGCCGGCGGGAGAAGCAATTCAGGAATCTCGCCGGCAGCGGACTCGAGCTGGCCGGGTTGCAAGATGGGGGTTTGGGTCATTGTGTACCGGATTGCAGAAATAATGATTCAGAACATTTGACGAAGCGCTTCCCTCAAACCACTCGAAGCAGGCAAGCGCTTCGTGCAAACCATCAAGCTACTGTCTTTTTTCGGCCATCTCCTTATGCCAGGCCGCACAATGATGCTTGGCCCAAGCAGCGGAAACCGTTCCCCTGGTCATTGCGCGGATCGAACCGCGCGTCCAGTAGGCGGCGTAGGCATGGACAATGAAGCAGACTAAGGCGGCAAAAGCGGAAAAGGCGTGTGCCACCACCGCTTTTCGGCGCAGATCAATGGAAAATTCAGGCGCGAACCACGGTTGCCAGATCAATATGCCGGAGGCTAGCAGTAGCAGAATGGTCAGCAGCAGCGTCCTGGTAAGGAGCTTCTGGCCGAGGTTGTATTTGCCGAGCGGGGGCAGGTTCTCCGTACTGTTCCGCAGGATCGCCCCCATGTGTTTCCCCCATTGCCAGTCGACAGCGGTGATCCGGTTGTCTTTCCATACACGGGCCACCCAGATGAGAAAGAAGAAGGACATGGTCGCCCCAAAGAAGGGATGGAGGATACGCGCCCAAGTGCCCCCACCAAACAGGCTGGTCAGCCAGAAGAAGAGCGGGTGGAAAAACCCGAGCCCGGAAAGGCCGGCGAGGATAAAGGTGATGGCTACGATCCAATGGTTGAGCCGTTCGTTGGCAGTGTACCGCTGAATGAGAGTCTGTTTGCTCATAGCGTTTCCTCCTCTTCCTTTGTGACCTCATTGGGTCCCTGAATCAGGTAATGAATGACTCCGCCTATAATGGCGGCGCCTAAACCGATATTCATCAAGGTTTTGGCGATCTCCTTCCACAGGACGACAAGCGGGCTGATACCCGGATCTTTTGGCAGTCCCTGATACAGCTCGGGCCGGTCGGCATGCTGGAGCACATACATCACATGGGTGCCACCTACACCAGGAGGATTATACAGGCCAGCCTGCTGGTAGCCGCGTTCTTTCAAATCAGCAATGCGGCCGGTGGCATGCTGGAGCATATCCTCTTTAGACCCGAAGGTGATTGCCCCGGTGGGGCAAGTCTTGGCACAGGCAGGTTCTCGGCCCACGGCCACCCGGTCAGAACAGAGCGTACACTTATAGGCCTTGCCGTCCTTCTTGGACAAACGGGGAATGTTGAACGGACAGCCGATGACGCAATAGCCGCAGCCAACACAGGCTTCCTCATGAAAATCCACAATGCCGTTGCTGTATTGAATGATCGCGCCGGGAGCAGGACAGGATTTAAGGCAACCCGGATCGGCACAGTGCATACAACCATCCTTGCGGATCAGCCATTCCAACCGCCCTGGAGTAGGTTCGACCTCGGCAAAGCGCATCGCCGTCCAGGACTGATCGGAAAGATCTGCCGGGTTGTCGTAGACCCCGCGGTTTTTTCCGACTATGTCGCGGAGGTCATTCCATTCCATGCAGGCCACCTGGCAGGCCTTGCAGCCGATACACTTGGAGATGTCGATCAGTTTGGCCACCTCCAGGGTGGTCCGGGCGTTGGGTGAGGGTGTTGTGGTGGCGGAACGCCGTTTGATATCAAGCGATTGTAGGGTCATGGTTCGCCTCCTTACACCTTGTCAATGTTCACGAGGAACGACTTGAATTCCGGCGTCTGGGTATTGGCGTCGCCGACAAAGGGGGTAAGGGTGTTGGTAATATAACCGTTTTTGGCCACCCCCATAAAGCCCCAGTGGATCGGAACACCAACGGTATGCACCTTCTTGCCTGCTATATCCAGGGTGCAGATTCGTTTGGTGACCACGGCCACAGCGACGATAAAGCCGCGCTTGGTCTTGACCCGCACGCTGTCGCCAGGCTTGATGCCTTTTTCTCGAGCCAAGTCCTCGCCGATCTCAACAAATTGTTCTGGCTGGAGAATGGCATTCAATGAGGCATGTTTGGTCCAGAAATGGAAATGTTCGGTCAGTCGATAGGTTGTGCAGGCATAAGGGTATTGATTGGCTGAGCCGAATGTTTCCCAGTCACCCTTGAAGACCCGAGCGGCCGGATTAGCCCGCGCCTTATCGTTTTGTGGGTGAAGCGGGTTGACGGCGAGGGGAGACTCAAACGGTTCGTAATGCTCGGGGAAGGGGCCTTCCGCCATCTTGTCGACAGCGAAGAAGCGTGCTACCCCTTCCGGATTCATGATAAACGGCCCTAAGCCGTTTTCCGGCGGTGAGGCGGCGTTGAAATCCGGGATGTCAGATCCGGACCATGTGCCTGAGGCGCCATTCCAGGCGATCAGTTTTCGCTTGGGGTCAAAGGGTTTGCCGGTGACATCACAGGAGGCGCGGTTATAGAGAATTCGCCGGTTGGCCGGCCAGGCAAAGGCCCAGTTCAGGGTCTGGCCGATGCCGAAGGGGTCGCTGTTATCGCGACGCGCCATCAGATTACCCTTTTCCGACCAGCAGCCGGAAAAGATCCAGCAGCCGCAGGCGGTGGAGCCGTCGTCGCGCAGTTCAGCGAAGCCGTTCAACTGTTGGCCCGCTTTGAGTTGGATCTTGGTCGGATCCTTGGGATCAACCAGATCCTTCAAAGCTGAACCGGAATACTCCCGGGCCAATTCTTCGGGCGAAGGTTCCTCGGGTTGGCGATGTTTCCAAGTTAGGTTGAGGATTGGATAGGGGAAGGCACCACCATCTTTTTTATACATCTCTCGTAGCTTGAGGAAGATGCCGGCCATGATAGCCTGGTCCCCCTTGGCTTCCCCTGGTGGCTCGGCGGCTTTCCAATGCCATTGCATCCAGCGTCCCGAATTGACTAACGAGCCGTCCTCCTCGGCAAAACAGGTTGAAGGCAGGCGGAAGACCTCAGTCTGGATCTTGGTCGGATCAACATCGTTGTACTCGCCGTGGTTCTGCCAGAATTCCGAGGTCTCGGTGGCTAGCGGATCGATGATCACCATATACTTCAACTTAGCCATGGCTCCGGATATCTTGATTTTACACGGGGCCGAGGCAAGCGGATTGAACCCCTGGCAGATATAGCCGTTGACCTTGCCTTGGTGCATGTTCTCGAACACTTGCAGGATGTCGTAAGGCTTGTCAAGTTTGGGCAACCAGTCAAAACACCAGTTATTCTCGGCCGTAGCGGCATCACCGTACCAAGCCTTCATTGTGCTGACGAAGAACTTGCTGTAATTCTGCCAATAGCTCATCTGGCCGGGACGGAGTGGTTTGAGGGCCCGGGCGTTGATATAGGCCTGATAGTCCTGCTCCCCGTCACCGGCAAGTGACATATATCCCGGCAGCAAGTTGGACAGCAGCCCCAAATCAGTCAGCCCCTGGATGTTGGAGTGGCCGCGTAGGGCATTCATTCCACCGCCGGCAATGCCGATATTTCCGAGCAGCAACTGGACCATGGCACCGGTGCGGATCATCTGTGAACCTGACGAATGCTGTGTCCACCCCAGGGCGTACATGATGGTCATGGCCTTGTTGGGGGCAGCGGTGCCTGCGATCATCTCGCAGACTTTAAGAAAATCATCCTTGGGCGTTCCACAGATAGAGGCGACCATCTCTGGAGTGTAGCGCAGATAATGCGCCTTCATCAGTTGATAGACGCAGCGGGGATTTACCAGCGTCGGATCGGTGACGACATATCCGTCCGGTCCCATCTGATAGCCCCAGCTTGATTTGTCGTAGGTCCGTTTCTCGGCATTATAGCCGGCAAACAAGCCGTCAATGAAACCAAATTCATCCTTCACCAGAAAGCTGAAATCAGTGTAGTTCTTGACGTATTCGTGATTGATTTGATCGTTGCTTAAAAGATAGTTGATCACGCCACCGAGGAAGGCAATGTCGGTACCTGTGCGGAGGGGAGCGTAGAAATCAGAGACAGCGGCGGAACGGGTGAAGCGGGGGTCAACTACAATCAACTTTGCCTTGCGGTGAGCTTTCGCTTCGGTCACCCATTTGAATCCGCAGGGATGAGCTTCGGCGGCATTACCGCCCATAATCAGAATAAGGTCGGCATTCTTGATGTCGACCCAGTGATTGGTCATGGCGCCACGGCCAAACGTCGGGGCAAGACTTGCCACCGTTGGTCCGTGTCAGACCCGTGCTTGATTGTCGAAGGCGAGCAGGCCCAGGCTACGTGCAATTTTCTGCGTCAAGTAGCCGGTTTCGTTGCTGGAGGCGGAGGCAGCGAGAAAACCGGTGGTGATCCAGCGGTTGACCGTCTGATCCTTATCGTTTTTGGTGATAAAATTCTTGTCCCGGTCATCTTTCATCAGTGTGGCAATCCGGCTAAAGGCATCCTCCCAGGTTATACGCTGCCACTGTTTGCTACCGGGGGCGCGGTATTCGGGATGTTTGAGCCGGTTTGGGCTGTGAACGAAATCGAGCAGGCCAGCCCCTTTGGGGCAGAGAGTGCCGCGATTCACCGGATGATCCGGATCGCCCTCAATGTGGGTGATCTCGGCCGAGGCATTTTTTGAGGCGTCGCCTAGGCTATACATGAGGAGACCGCAGCCAACCGAACAATACGGGCAGGTATTGCGGGTTTCGGTGGAACGAGTCAACTTGAACTCGCGGACTTCGGCCAAGGCATTGGTTGGGGAAAAGCCAAGTTTAGCCAAGCTGGAACCACCTACAGTAGCTGCACAGACTTTGAAGAACTGCCGTCGATTGAAGTGCATCGCGTCCTCCTCCTTGTTAGTAGTTCGTGGACTTTTCTGACGATAAATTTTGCTTGGTCGTGCTTATGTTGTTTTTCCTTTAAGTGAGTTGATATTGTAAACACAGTTTTAGTTTCCGAGCAATTGAGTTGTGTGGTATTTGACATCGGCTCAACAGTCGGTGAAACAGCATCTGATAGAGGGCGGCCGGCTGCTCGGCATTTACTCGAGCCAAGGTCGCTTTAGAGGGTTTCTTCATTCCGAGATGGTAGAGCTGTTTACCTCGCGCCTTCAGATTGTCGGCGACGTCCCGAAGACTATTCCGGCCGGACAATTGGCCGATCAGCATGGCTAGAAACTGACTCCAGCGATTATATGAACGAAATTTCTGCCCCGCATGATGTAGTTTGTATGATCTTTTTCGCAAAATCATTATACACGTAAAGAGCTCTTCGAGCCTGCTTTTATTGAACTTTTATAAGTGCTTATCTATAAATAAATTGCTCGCAATTTTTGCGCCATTAGCTAATGTTCCGTTGAAGGCAAATCAACGGAGGCTAAAATGGCACGCATCAAAACGTGGGAAATTTCGGATACATTCTGGG
>JAQUEZ010000476.1 GCA_028684915.1 Desulfobulbus sp. | reverse complement strand
AATATCCAGATTTTATGCATCACAAATCTTTGCATCTTGAATTGACTGAGAAGCTTTCGACGAAGGAAAATCTACTGTTTCTTACCGAAGGCAATGCCGAGAGTGAGGCAGTTATAAATTTTCTCGGAGATTGGTTTTTGACGCACACAAGGAATGTCGACAGAAAATTTGCTCATTACCTGCAAGATAGGGAAAATAGCTAAAGGCCACCTTTCGACCTTTATTCGGCGGTATCCCGTTTACATCCAGGCAACCAAGAAAAGATTTAAGCTGAGTAGCTGGCACCGGGTTCAACTTCCGGCACCACGATTTTGAAACAACTGAGCTTGTAAAAAACAAAACGCTTTAGGATTTTCCCATGAGTGTTTTTTTGTGGTAGGCAGAACGGAAGTGGTTACCCGACAGGTAATCCTTGGAACTGGGCGCCAACCCGATTTTTACGCAAATTCTTGATACGAATTTCTCGTAAAACAATATCGCCATTATCTGCGCGGTATTGAATTCTGATATTCAGGCCGATAGTCATCATAAGTCTGACTCTTTCCGAACAAATGAAGCTCAAGCCACCAACCGAAAAATCACAAAGAAAAACATCGATTGAATAGCTTTGTGGAAAAATGAGAGATCCGAGGCGGCATACCGGCTCTCTGGAATGGAATCGGCGATCAAAATGAATAAAAAGGGATGTGCCGCATTGGCAGCGGACCAATTTTTCATTCATACCTAGAGGCGCTAGATGGTACCAATTCCTATTGCAGTTACGGCATACAATTTTTGCTCTGCCGTTAATAACCTTGCTGGTTATGACTCGGCGCGGTGAATCCCGTTTGTACTCCGGCGGGTTAACTGGTGACTGGAAGACCATTTTGCGCAGATAATTGTTTTTTAGCCTAAATAGATTGGCCCATGTCTGTGTCTAATCACTTGGAAAAACTTTTTAAGTGCAGTTTGGTTGCTTCAAGGGCCGAAAAATAGTTAATTTACATTTACAATGTTTCTAGCACGAAAAGATATCCCCTATAATTTGTCAACCCTTTAAATCCTTTTGAATAAGGACAGGCCTAGGTTTGTTTTTGATCGTATCCCGATGCAACCAGAAAGGCTGGAGTTGGTAGGGAATTCCGGGGTTCAATTCTCGGAGCTCGTATTGATTCCTTTATGTGGTGATAAAATCACCAAGTTTGACATCAATTTCGAAAATATGCTCCAGCAGCCAACGCCGTAAGCAGGTGAGCAATTCAAAAGAGAAATTTCGATTACACCTGACAAAATTTTCCTGAATCTCTTCGAGGCGATTGATAAACTTATTATGGCAAGCTCTGTGACTATCGAGATCAGGATAACCGCATTTAAACATTAGTGATTCTTCCATGAGGAAAAGGTGCTGTCCAGAATCTATTAATTCCTCAAGAATTTCCATGAAATATGAATTAGGACGTTTATTGACGAAGCCGGTGTATATTTTATTCAATAAATCGACAAAATGACGACGCGTCTCATCTATCTTGTCTATACCTATTAAATACCGCTTCTCCCAAGATACTAGAAGCATTGTGTTCATTTATAGAGGTTAAAACAGGTAATTAGTAGTTGCGGTCTGCGGTAAAGTAGTTGTGTGCAGGATCAAGTGAGATTGTCTATCCTGCTCATGGAAATATTATTATTTTCTGTACCAAGTACAAAAGCGTAATTCAAGTAAATTTATTAGGCTGAATCTCGGAGTTCGGGGGAGTTCGGGGGACACCACACTTAATGCATGACATTGCAGGTATCCCGGGTACACCCGGAAAGCCTTGTAATAATAGGGGACATAATAATAGGGGACAGACCACGTTTTATTTTGACGGTATCCCGCTTGTATCCCGGTATGCCCGGAAGGCCTTGAACTGAAAGGGTGGCAGCGGGTTCAACTCCCGGCGCAAGACAATGCAATGTGCCCTTTCTAGGAGGCATGAACCTTGATAATAAATTACATTGTAATTATCATGTAATCATGAAAATGCTTCGTTTTGAATGGGACCAGGCAAAGGCGAAAAGTAATCTTAAGAAACATAAGGTTAGCTTTGAGGAGGCTAAAACTGTTTTCCTTGATGAAAATGCGCGGTTAATCCCTGATCCTGAACATTCTGACCAGGAGGACCGTTTTATCCTCATGGGGCTGAGTGCCGAATTAAAAATGCTGATTGTGTGCCATTGTTACCGGGAATCCGAGGAAGTAATCAGGATCATTTCAGCGAGGAAGGCCACGAAGCGGGAAATGTCTTTTTATTGAGAGGTGCCGATATGCTGGAAGAATACGATTTTTCAAAATCCAAAAAAAATCCATACGCAGCCAAGCTTAAAAAACAAATCACAATCCGAATCGACGAAGACTCGATCAATTATTTCAAAGAAATTTCGGATGAAGTGGGTATCCCTTACCAAAGCGTCATCAACCTTTATTTAAGGGACTGCGCGAAATCTCACCGGAAGCTGAAACTCGACTGGAAATAACTTGGTTGGCGGGTGCAAGATTTCGGAATCAGAAAAAATGGAGACGGAACTAATTTTCCGACCTGATTTCAAATATCTCCTGATATACGTACTTTAGCTGGTTTCCCTCAGGTGGCGGCCTCGGGAGCAGGGGCGTCGAATCTATTCCATATAAAAATACATATAATTATATTGACGAAATTTCCTTGCTTAATTAACTTTGATCTATGGGAAAACAATCAGATTTTGAATGGGATCCGGACAAAGACCAACAGAATCAAGTCAAGCATGGTGTGGCCTTTGCCATGGCTCAGTTGGCCTTTCTTGATCACGAGCGTGTCATATTAGAGGACATTGAACATAGTGAACAGGAAAAGCGGTTTTATTGCCACGGCAAAGTTGCCGGTGAAATCATGACCGTGAGATTCACTTACCGGAAAAACAAAATCAGGATTTTCGGTGCAGGTTATTGGCGCAAAGGAAAGAGGATTTATGAAAAAGAAAATAACATACACAGATGAACCAATAGGGAAGGTGAAGCGGGTTGCTGATTTCCTTCCTTCTCCCGAGGAGCTTGCCCTGAAGGAGGAAACCGTTAAAATCACCATTTCGTTAAGCAAGGCCAGCGTAGAATTTTTCAAAACTGAGGCCAAGAAACATAACACCCAATATCAAAAAATGATCCGCAGGTTGTTGGATGAATACACCGCTCATCGGCCATGACCAAGTTGAGAATTTGGCGGCATGATTCTTCAAGAGTTCCAGGGGCACCCATGCTTAATCCATGACATTGCAGGTATCCCGCATATATCCCGGAATACCCGGAAGGCTTTAAGCTGAAAGGGTGGCGGCGGGTTCAACTACCTAGTTGGACGAAGCCGCTGCGCGGCAGACAAGCCCCGAGCGCCCCTGATTGCTCATAATGAACATGTTGTGATCTCAGACATACGGTAATAGGTAGAAAGCGGCTGGACCAAGGCAAGGTCGGCCGCAT